>JAYTTR010000096.1:0-2673 GCA_043744935.1 Gemmatimonadaceae bacterium | reverse complement strand
AGGAAGAGATCAAGTCGCAGGTCCAGGAAGAACTGGGCGAGCGTCAGCGCGAAATGTTTTTGCGCGAGCAAATGAAAGCCATTCAGAAGGAACTGGGTGACGACGATAGTTCCAAAGAAATCGAAGAGCTGCGCGAAAAACTCAACAAGCTTGACCTCAAGAAAGAAGCCCGCGCCGAAGTCACCCGCGAGCTCGGGCGACTCGAACGTGCCGGCCGCGAGTCCATGGAAGCGCAGGTCATTCGCACCTATCTCGAATGGATCGCCGAGTTACCGTGGAACACGCGGTCGGATGATCAACTCGATCTCAAGCACGGCACGACCGTGCTCGAAGAGGACCACTACGGATTGAAGGACGTGAAAGACCGCGTGCTGGAGTTTCTCGCGGTGCGTCAACTTCGGGCTCAACAGATGGCCGATGAAATCAAGACGACGGGTGAGTTTCCGGCGGCCAAGTTGCGTGTGAGCAAAGAGGACGCGACGCCGTCGCTCACCAAAAACGATGCGACCGACGACAAACCCATCACGGACGAAAAAGAGGCGAAGTCCCGCGCGATGGCAAAGGGACCAATCCTGCTGTTCGTCGGTCCACCGGGCGTCGGCAAGACATCGATCGCGAAGTCCATTGCGCGGTCGCTCGGACGGGAATATGTGCGTGTTGCGCTCGGCGGTGCGCGTGACGAAGCGGATATCCGCGGTCACCGGCGCACATATGTCGGCGCGATGCCGGGACGCATCATTCAGGGAATGAAGCAGGCCGGCACGAAGAATCCGGTTTTTCTACTCGACGAAGTGGATAAACTCGGAACGAGTTATCAGGGTGATCCCTCAAGCGCGTTGCTTGAAGTGCTCGATCCGGCCCAGAACGACACGTTCACCGATCACTACCTCGGCGTGCCATTTGACCTGAGCGAAGTGATTTTTATTGCAACGGCAAACTTCATTCAGAACATTCCGGGCCCACTGCTCGACCGAATGGAAATCGTGGATTTCGCTGGTTATACCGAACGCGAAAAGGCCGAGATCGCCAAGAAATATCTGATTCCGAGACAGCTCGAAGATGCGGGGCTGGGAAACAGGGGCGTGACGTTTACCGACGAGGCGGTGAATGCCGTGGTCTCGAACTACACGCGCGAGAGTGGCGTGCGTCAGTTGGAGCGTGAGATCGGCAAGGTGACGCGCAAAGTTGCGCGCCGCATTGCGGCAGGCGACACGCACACCACGATCGAAGATGACGGAATTGTCACGCTCGAAGATGTGCGCGAGCTGCTCGGACGTCCGAAAGTGCATCCCGAAAAGGCGAATGCCACGCACGAAGTCGGCATTGCCACCGGCATGTATTACACGCCGATGGGCGGCGACATCATGTTCGTCGAAGCGTCAACCCGACGACTGGAAACGGCGCCCGCCGGCGACGGGAATGGTGGCAGTGGTCCGGTGGCATTGATCCTCACCGGACAACTCGGCGATGTGATGAAAGAATCGGCACGCGCCGCGTTTACGTATGTCACGAACAACGCCGCGAAGCTCGGTATTCCGCGGTCGCGATTGGGAGCGGTGGAAACGCACATCCACGTGCCCGCGGGTGCGATTCCGAAGGACGGTCCCTCGGCGGGCGTGGCGATAGCCACAGCGCTGGCCAGTGAAATGACCGGCCGGCCAGTGCGTAAAGATTTAGCTATGACGGGCGAAATTTCCTTGCGGGGCCGCGTCATGCCGATCGGCGGCTTGAAAGAAAAAGTGCTCGGCGCGCTGCGGGCCGGCATCACCACGATCGTGTTGCCCAAGGCCAACGAAGCCGATCTCGAAGATGTGCCCGAGGAAGCAAAGGCCCAACTCACTTTCTATACCGCGGAAACGCTGGAAGACGTACTCAAGCTGGCGCTGATGCCGGAAGTCGATCAGCCAGTGCAGCTGTCGGTCGTGGGCCGATAGAGCGTCCAACCGCCCGGGCAGCTGTTGTCTGCCCGGGCCGGTTTCACTCGCTATTGCGCGCCAGGACCTGACCGCCGATGCGACCGAGCGTAGCAAGATAGGCGCGCTCGTCATCGCTGAATACCCGGTTGGCCGCGAACGCCAGTACCAAGACGCCATATGCCGCGCCATCGGCGACGAGCGGTGCGACAGCAAACGCACCGTCAGACGTTCCGGTATCTGAAAAACGGCCGAGCGCCGGATAGCGGGAAAGTCGTTCCGACCGCGATTCGATCACCACGGGTTCGTGTGTGCGTTCTGCTTCGGCCATAGGGTCGGCGAGATTCGCCGGAACCGTCGAGCCAGCGGCAAGGTGGGTGACGATATCGCCCAGAGCGCGCACCACCACCCGATTCCCGTCGACGTTACGCGCGACAAAGCCCAGACTTGCGACGAGCGGTGGCGCACCTCGGGAGAGAAGCACCTGAGCAACGTCTTCGACGTCAACGTTGCGACCGTTCAGTGCCGCAATCACCTGTTGGAGACGCACGAGGCGGTCGCCGGCATGACGTGCTTCTTCATTCAGCGTCAGCTGCAGCTCGGGAAGCGACGGCATCATCACTTGCGACAAACGCTGGGTCAACCTGCGCTCCACACTTGGGCGCAATGGTTGCAATGCGATCAACGCGAGGAACAACGTGAGCAGTGAACCACCCAAAATAAAATTCAAAGCGCTGCGGCCCCGCTCCGTCATGCCCCG
>JAYTTR010000095.1:0-2678 GCA_043744935.1 Gemmatimonadaceae bacterium | reverse complement strand
ATTGTGGGCCGTCTGTCGTCCAGAAAGCGTCAATGTCGATGAGATTCGACTTTCACGCGTGTGAGTAACGCTGCCCGGCTTCGTTCGTTGCAATAGGTTGCAGACATGCGTGTCGACACCATCGAACTTCTCCGTTGCCCGGCCGTGCACGAAGCCGCACCGCTCGTGACTGTAGCAGATACGCGCGATGGCGAGCGACTGATTGCAGGGACGCTTGGTTGCCCCGTGTGCGGATGCGAATATGCGTTGCGTGGTGGCGTCGTGTACCTGACTGCACGCGATCCTGTTGAAGCGGGCGTGCCTCTCGCACGCGATACTCCACCAATCGATGTGACGCGTCTCGCGGCGCTGTTGGGGCTCACGGAACCGGGTCTCCGCGTCATGCTGTGCGGCACGCACGCTGTCGCCAGCGATGAGATCGAGCGTCTCACGGGCGCGCACTGCCTCGCAGTAAACGGTGATGCAGCGGTTGCCGATCAGCTAGTTGCGGCCGTCGATCGCACGTTGCCGATCGCCAGCGCCTCGCTGCACGGGCTTGCGCTCGACGCAACACATTCTGCGTTGGTCAACGACGCGATACGTGTTGTCCGCGTTGGCGGGCGCATTGTCGCACCGGTGTCTATACCGATGCCGCCTGGCTTGCGCGAACTCGCACGTGATGAGCATGAATGGGTGGCGCAGGTTGACGCGGTGCCAACCGTACCCGTGCAACTGACGCGCGGTTAGCTATTCCGCGTCCGCATACAGTCGTTCAATCAAAGCCTGATTCGTTTTCTCGACCACGCGCCGCTTTACACTGAGCTTCGGCGTTAATTCACCGCGCTCGATGCTAAAGTCGTGCTCCAGGACGCCCACCTTTTTTGGCGATTCGAAGTGCGCCATCCCCATCGTCTGCGCATTCACTTCTTTTTCCATCTTGGCCTGAATTGTGGGCATCGCCAACAATTCAGCACGCGAGGTCCATACAATGCTTTGTGTCGCTGCCCACTTCTCCAACTGATCCCAGTTCGGCACAATCAGCACAATTGGAAACTTGCGCTTGTCGCCGATCATCACCGCCTGCGAGATGTACTTGTTGGTCTTGAGCTTGGTCTCGATCGGCTGCGGCGCAATGTTCTTTCCGCCCGCAGTAACGATGATGTCCTTCTTGCAATCGGTGATGCGCAGAAACCCCTCGTCCAACTCGCCAATGTCGCCGGTATGGAACCACCCATCGGCATCAATCGCCTCGCGTGTCGCGTCGGGGTTGTTGTAGTAGCCCTTCATGATGTTCGGACCGCGCGCCAGAATCTCTCCGTCGGCGGCAATCATCACCTCGACACCCGCAATTGGACGTCCGACCGTGCCAAGTTTGTAGTGCTCGATCGTATTGCACGAAATGACGGGTGACGTCTCCGTCAACCCATAGCCTTCAAGTATGATGAGCCCCGCACCGTAAAAAAACTTGGCAATGTCCGGAGACAATGGCGCGCCACCCGAAACAAAGAATCGCAGCTTGCCACCCGTCCGTTGCTGCAGTTTGGAGAAGACCAGTTTTCGCGCGATCGCGTATTGTATCGCCAACAATCCGGCAGGTTCGCGTCCACTGAGTTTGACATCAGACCACCGTTCACCGACACGCTTCGCCCAAAAGAAAATCTGCTTTTTCAAGCCACCGCCACTGATCGCGTTCTCGACCACGCGCGCATAAATCTTTTCGTACAATCGCGGCACCGACATCATCAAGGACGGGTTGATCTCCGTCATGTTCACCGGTACTGTGTCCATCGACTCCGCAAACGCAATGCGCACCCCATTCGCGAACATGAAGTAGTCGCCACTTCGTTCGAAGATATGACTGAGCGGTAAAAAACTCAGCGCCACATCGTGATCATTGAGTTGCAGTGACCCTTGGCTCCCCTGCACGTTGCTATACACATTATCCTGTGTCAGCATCACGCCTTTGGGATTGCCCGTCGTGCCCGACGTATAAATCAGCGTCAACAATTGATCGGGCGTCACCGCCAGCGCATCGCGCTTGAACTGTTCCGCGCGCGCTGGCACATCCTCCGTCGCACCCATCGCTTCCACTTCGGCCAACGTGTAATCGCACCCATCCGCCTTCGTGGCGGCAAATCCGATGATACACAGCAGCGACGGCACCTGATCGCGAATTGAAGCTATTTTTTTCGCCTGCTCTGGCGTCGACACAAAAATGATACGCGCGCCGGAGTTGTTGAGCAGATACGGAATTTGTTCTGCCGGCAGTGTCGGATAAATCGGTACGTTGGTGAATGACGAACACAGACACGCATAATCCGCAATCACCCATTCAGGTCGATTCTCGGACAAAATCGCCACACGATCCTGCGGCTGGATACCCAACTGCTGCAGGCCCAGTGCCGTTCGCCGCACACGCGCAAGAATGGTGCGATGCGACATGGGTTCCCAGACACCGCGAACTTTCGACGACAACGCATCGGGGCGATCAAATCGCTCCACGGCGTCAAAGAACAGTCGATTGACGGTGCCAGATGCTGGCCGCGGTCCGCCGGATGCGCGCATCGGCGCCGGAATGCTGGACAGCGTGACGTTGAGAGCAGGAAACGCGGACGGCGAGACCAAAGTCATCGCTAGCTCCGAAGAAGACTGCGCACTAGCGGCGCGGAGGAAGGAACCGAAAGGTGCGTTACGTTCCG
>JAYTTR010000094.1:0-2686 GCA_043744935.1 Gemmatimonadaceae bacterium | reverse complement strand
CGCGATCGGAACGACATACCTCGCGTAATTGAAATGGTCTCTCCGTCCATAAATATTGTTGTAGCCGTCCCACGAAATCGGATCGTCAAACTTGTAGTCCAGCGAAAGCGGCTTCGCGAGTTTCTTGTTCACCGCCCGCACCGTCTCACCCAGGTCTTTTGAATCGAAGAACGATCCGACGACGCCCACGTAGTCTGGTCCGCCACCGGGCAGATCTTCCGCACGACCGCGACCAATCATATCGATGTTGATTTGCGCCACCACGGAATCCAGCGAGACCGTTGGATTCGCCACAAAAAATGCCGACCCGACCAAGCCGCCTTCTTCGCCCGTGTGCCACACGAACAACGTCGACCGCTTGGGCTTCACGGGCATGGCCGATATCGCCTCTGCAATTTCGAGCACGCCCATTGAACCTGAACCATCGTCATCCGCCCCGTTGTTGATCGAATCCAATCGCGGCTTCGGATAGATTTTTCGAATGCTGTCCATGTTCACTTTGTAACCGTCGGCCGTCATCTTGCCAGAGGCTGCCAACTGCTTCATATCCGCCGCGAGCAAGTAGCGATTTTTCGCGATATTATAAGCGCGAATGGAATCTTTATCCACCGGGGCATTCATGCCGACGTGGTCGTTATGTGCTCCAATCGCCACATACTGATATTTGAGTTTCTGATCACTGCCCGGAATAATCGCAACCACGTTTCGCGCCCATTCGGTCGGCAGCTCCACGTAGTCCAGCGAAGCCGTTACCATCGCGCCCTTCGCGCCCGGACTCAGTGCATCAATCATCCGACCTTTGAACAACTGCGCTGCGCCCTCGCGCGTAAGACGAATTGCCGCCTGCGGTGTCATGGCCGCAAGTTGCGCTTTAAGCAACGTCATCGAATCCACCGGTGCATTTGCGCCCGCACCACCGCGACCACCACGACCACCGCCTCCAGCGGAGGCAACCGTTGGTTCGTTCAACGCGATCCGCTGCGCTGGCGTCAACGCGTCAAGATCGACTGTGGCAATTGCCACGGCATCAGGAAACGGCGAGGCTTGCGGTGCAGCAAAACCTCCGGGACCACCGCGCCCTCCTGCCTGCGGCGCGCGCGTCGAGGCACCAAGCACAACAAACTTACCGGCGCTCTGGGCGGCCGAAATGAGTGTGCTGCTATCACCAGAAACTCCACCATACACCACTTCCACGTTGGAAATCGCGCGCGGCGCACGCGCACCGGCAACCGCAGTCCATTCTGTATTCCACGCCAGCGGATTTCCATCAACGGTGAGGCGCGAGTGATTCGTGAACTTGCGCACGTGATACGGCAGGACTTGGAAGTACGTGCCATTGTCGCCCGCCGGCACCAGACCCAGCCGCTTCACCTCAGCGGCAATCATGTCCGTCCCTTTCATGTTACCGACGCGGCCGACCTGCCGACCCTGCATCGAATCATCCGCAAACTGATACAGGCGAATCTGCAAATCTCTTGCAGTGATCGCCGAAGTGGTTGGCGCTGGCGCAACATGCGCTGGATTCCCGAACGCGTTGACCTTGCTTGCCTGAGCGTATACGACACATGGTGCAGTCAGCGCCAATGCCCAGAGCGCTGACAAACTGCTTCGAACAACATGCATGCAAACTCCATGAAAGATGGCGGTTGGCGCCGCAACGGCGACACTGAAACAACGCTGGTGTTCTGAAGAGCGCTGCAGAGAGTACTCAAACGGCCCCGGGCAGACCGGCATTAGTGCTGGCGCGTCTCCCGGCACTTCCCCATTCTTCCAGAGACCATCGCCTTGGCTGGGCTCGTCGGCGCCACCGTTGTTCTTCCCCGCGACCAACGCACTTTTATGTTGTGGCTTCTGTTACTGCCGTTACTCACGCAGGATCCGTCGGAGCGGCGCATACTCGAACTGGAGCATGCGCGTGCGGAAAATCCCGCAGAGCTGATTACCGCTCTCAAGAGTTCGAGCCCCAAAATTCAACGTGTCGCTGTACGCGCCATTGGTCGCCTTGAGCGTCCGGCGTTGCAACGAGAGATTGAGCCACTCACACTCGCGACGGATGTCGAGGTGCGACGCGAAGCCATAAATGCGTTGGCACAAATGGGAGCGACCTACGCATTCGCGTCGCTGCTTCCTGCAGAAAAGAATGGTCTCGTTCGCGCGATGATTTACGAATCGCTCGGTCGTTCCGCACGCGCGATTTTCGCGGAGGCGGAGCCAGTACTGGTGGCTGGATTAAACGACGCGAGCGCTGATGCACGCATAGGTGCGGCGCGCGGCATCGAATCACTCCTCCGTCGAAATGCGCGCACTGCGAAGCCGTCGGTGAACACGCTCAACGCGCTCCATCTGGCGATCCGCGAGAACACGAGTGAACCATTGCGCGAACTCGCGCTGCTCGCGCTGAACACGGTGGGCGATCACGATTCGACCACGTTCGCTATCGCACTACGCGACGCGAGCCCGCAAGTGCGGCGACTCGCCGTGCTCGGCACGGGACGATTCATCGACGATGCGTCACCCATTGTGCGGTACGAGGTCATGCGGCTTGCGGCAACGTGCGGTCGACTCATGAACACGGTTGATGACCCGGAGGAGATGGTCACGTTAGCAGTGGCGGACGCGTTGGGTCAACGAAATTGCGACGCGCGCGTGATCGAATCGATGGTGCTGCGTGGAGCGTCGTGGCGCG
>JAYTTR010000093.1:0-2690 GCA_043744935.1 Gemmatimonadaceae bacterium | reverse complement strand
ACCAGTCCGTCGGTGAGGTGATCGAACGCACCCGTGGCGAGGGCATCGGCGAGTCGCGTGATATCCGGTCCTGGCGCGCGGTCTCCGTCCGCTTTGCGAACAAACGTGCGAATCAACGCGTGCGCGCGCTCGAGCACGTCGGTGCTCAGAAGCGGCCGTCGATGTTCGAAGCCTTCAGCCGCGGCAATGAGTTCGATCGCAATCACATGGCGCAAATTTCGTACGGAACGTCGCAGTTTCGTCGCCGCCGCCATCGACATGGGCACCACATCTTCCTTGTTTCCGTCAGTCGGGATGGAATCGACGCTGGCCGGATGCGCGAGCGTTTTGCACTCACTCGCGAGCGCTGCCGACGTGACCTGTGCCATCATGAATCCAGATTCAAGACCTGGCGATCCGGCAAGAAATGGGGGCAGCCCCTGATTGAAATCTGGATGAACGAGTCGATCCGTACGACGTTCACTGATCACCGCGAGATTGGCGCAGACAATCGCCAATACATCACTCGCCATCCCAACCGCCTGTCCGTGAAAATTTCCACCGCTGAGCAACTCGCCCGTTTCGAGCACAAGCGGATTGTCGGTGGCAGCATTCAATTCACGCCCGATGATATCGCGTGCAAAACGCAGCGCGTCGAGCGCTGGGCCGTGAACTTGTGGAGCGCACCGTAACGCGTAGGCATCTTGCACGCGATGATCGCCGTGCCGATGCGATTCGCGGATTGCACTGCCGTGCAAAAGCGCTCGAAGCAATGCCGCCGACTCCTTTTGGCCTGGCTGTCCGCGCGCGTCTTGAATACGCGCATCGAACGCGTCGGGTGTGCCCAGCAATGCGTCGAGACTCATTGCTGTCGCGATGTGTGCCGCATGCCACAGTCGCGTGAGTTCGGCGCAGGCCAGCGATGCGACGGCGGTGTGGGCCTGCGTGCCGTTGATCAGCGCGATGCCTTCCTTGGCCTCGAGAATGATCGGCGAAAGGCCAGCCTGTGCCAGCAGTACTGACGCATCTGCTTCACGCGCTCCGATGCGCGCGCGGCCTTCACCAATGAGCGTGAGCGCGAGGTGCGCCAGCGGCGCGAGATCTCCACTTGCGCCAACACTTCCCTGCTCCGGGACCACGGCCCAAATACCAGCGTTGAGCATCGCTAAAAGTGCATCCACGACGGATGCTCGCGCACCGGCAAACCCTGTGGCAAGCACGTTGGCTCGAAGCAACATCATCGCACGCACTTCGCGTTCGGGCAGTGCGTCGCCGACACCCGCCGCGTGACTGCGCACAAGATTGCGCTGCAATGCGGAAAGTTGAGCGTTCGGAATTGTGATTTCCGACATTTTACCGAAACCGGTATTGATGCCATAGACCGGCACACCAGCGTCAACCGCGCGTTCCACGATGGCTCGTGTACGCTGCATTCTGTTTCGCGCGTCGGGGGCCAACGCAACTGGTTGACGCCCGTCGGCAACGGCCAACACGTCTTCAATGCGCAGTGATTGACCATCGAGGTGGAGTATCATCAGCTGCCTTGGCGAAGTGCGCTCAATAACTACTGCCCCGATACGTCTGCCGATCATAGTTGAACTTCAGTTCGGGCTGTGCCTTGAGCGCGATGAAGAAGTTGAACGCAAAATTGCCGTTTGGCGCCTGGGTAAACGAGAAGACGGCGTTCCAATCGTGCAACTGCCGTTGCAGGCCGACCTGCTGACTCGCGAAGCGATTGCGCTCTACATCGTACTGCGTGGACCACTGCGCCGACCAATTTTGCGTAATGTTGAACGACAACGCCGACGTCACATTTTGCGTGGCCGGCGAGATGAACACTGGCGCGCCAATGGCGCTCTGGCCGGTGGTGAGCCCGGTTGCGGGCGCGCTTTGCGCGTTGAAAATGCACTGATCGTAGACCGACAAACCGAAGATGCGTTGCGATTGGCACAGTGACGCTGGATCGTTGCGAATTTGCGTTCCACCCACCGGCGGCCGTTGGCGGGCCGCATTGTACTGCAGATTGAGATTCCACCCTTGCCCAGATGGCAACGACGCCTGCATCCCGCGCATCGTGCTGCCGCCGGCCGCATTTTGCTGTCGAGCCTGCATAGTGATGTTCGCGTCGTTGCTGTTTTGCTGACGGGTGGAGTCGGTAGGAATCGCCTCGAGTTGTGCGCGACCACCAAACAGTTTGCCGAGAACGGCGAAAATACCCGAACGCCCATTCAGTGAAAATGTGACGCCAATATCCGTGCGGTACGGTTTGAAGACCGCCGTATCAGAAATGGGATCGCCTTGAAACAGTTCATACGACGAACGAAAATCGAGGCCGGGAAGCAAATCCGTGCGTCCGGAAATGCTGAACGTACGATCAGTGAAACCGCTCTTCCCGGAATCCGCGCGCACAAAATCGTACGTGAGCGGCGAAAACTGCAACGACAGCAATTTGATCTTCTGCCCAGATTCGGGGGCCGAATCCGACTTTGAGCGAAGCTTCGCTTCAAGGTTGGTAGAAAGGTTGAGCGACACACGGTTTTGCTTGAGTGATCCGAGATAGCCGACGCGCGTGCGTCCGAGCGCCGAGAGATACTCATCACTCACCGATGCTTGCGGTGAGTACGAGAAGCTGATGCCAGGCGAAATGGAGTGACGAAACGCGGCAACCGGACCAAGCCCAGGAAATTTCGCGTAGAGCGTTGGTGACGAAC
>JAYTTR010000092.1:0-2692 GCA_043744935.1 Gemmatimonadaceae bacterium | reverse complement strand
GACGGATTTCGGTCAACAACCACAATTTCTTTTGCCGAAAACGCGCCGCGCTGCGACGCTTTCACCAACTGCTGTACATACCACGATCCATAACAGCCGCCACCAATCACGACGACGCGACCTAATCGCAGTGGCTCGCGAACCTGGCCAACGCGACTCGTCAATTGTGTCAGCGCATCAGCGCCAGAGATGCCGGCCTCCATCTACCGTCAGCAAAGCGCCGGTGACATACGTGGCATCAACGAGGTAGTGAATGGCCTGCGTGATATCGTCCGGCGTGCCACTCCGCTTGAGCGGCACGTCGGCAAGGAACGATTGCAGCGCCTCAGGAGATAACGATTCTGGTGCAAGTACCAATCCGGGCGCTACCGCATTCACGCGCACACGAGGCGCGAGCAACGACGCTACCGTGTGAACCAGTTGCGTCAACGCCGACTTTGTCACTTGATGCGGAATGAGTCGCGGATGAATGGACTCGAATGCGAGATGATCGGAAAGTTGAATAATCACGCCACCATCGCGCATGGCCGGAGCGGCCGCCTGCATGAGGAAAAACGGTGCACGCAAATTGACGTCAGCGACCGCATTCCATTCGGTCGGCGTCACGGCATCAAACGTATGCCACTTCATCACGGACGCCGAGCTGATCACAACGTCGAGCGCACCGAACGCACGTGTGGCCGCATCGACGATACGTCCAGGCGCCGTTGGATCGGCGAGATCTTCCTGCACTACATGCACCAACGTTCCGGCGTCACGTAATTCTGTCGCGAGAGCTGCCGCTTCAACTGGAGAATTTCCGTGATGCAACACAATTGCATCACCGCGCGCGGCGAAACTGCGAACGATTGCGGCGCCCAGTCGGCGCGCCCCACCCGTAACCAGCGTGGTGCGACGCGAAACATTCGCATTGCTCACGCTGTGCCTCCCGCGCGTGACGCAACGCGTTCATCTTGCCAATCGAGCCAGATTTTTGGTACTAACTGTCCACCGAGCCGACGTGATCCTTCATGCGTGCCGTGCCAGTCGGATCCGCCGCTCGGAAGGAGGCCGGCTTTTTCGACAATATCGATCAGGCGTTGTGACAAGTATGGCGGATGACTGGGGTGCAATACTTCCACCGAATCCAGGCCCACTCTTGCGAGCTTCTCTACGCGAGCCGCGGTTGCGGCTTCGCCTGGATGCGCCCACACGGCCAGTCCACCGGCTCGATGCACGAGTGCAATAGCTTCGGCCACATCGAACGGCGCCTTGGCCATGTACGCCGGCCGGTTCCAACCGAGCCAGCGATCAAATGCTTCGCGAAAGTCGCGGACCCAACCACCGTTCACCAATGCGCGCGCCACGTGCGGGCGTCCAACGGCTCCGTCGGCTGCTTCCTGCAACACAGCGTCCATCGTCACGGGAATCCCTTGCGCGTTCAGCGAAGCGACGATACGCTCCGCGCGCTCGACGCGACCAACACGCAACTCGGCCAACGCCGTTCGCATTGTGTCGCGATGGCTCAGATGCAGGCCAAGCAAATGGAGTTCTTCGCCTTCAAAATGTGAACTCAGCTCAACGCCGGGCACGATACGCACGCCAAACTGATTTCCGGCGTCAATCGCCTCCGCGAGTCCGTCCACGGTATCGTGATCGGTGATCGCGATGGCAAAAAGTTGAGCAGCACTCGCTGCTTCAACGACTTTCGTGGGCACGAGCGCGCCGTCGGACGCGGTGGTGTGTACCTGCAAATCCACGAATTGCCCGACGGCGACGGCGGTTGCGTCGGCGTCAGGAACGCGCACGGGTTCCGTCACGCGCGGTAACCCGCTTCTGGAGAGCGCGCACTGGGTTGCGACGTTCGGAACAGCGTGCTCAACGCGAGATCATCAAGCTCCGCCAACGATTGCTCGCGCGCGCGCGTCGACGTTGGCGAGTACCGCGTCACCCGTACTTCTCGCGAGTCGCCATGGCCTGCGACAAAAATCAACCCAAATTCGTCACCGACGGATTGGGTGAGGAACCCAGAGGGATAGACGTGCCACTCGCGTCCGTCGATGGAAACAACTCTTGCCGGCATCCTACGACTCTCCTTGTACTGCACGCCAAACGTTGGTCGGCATCAATGTCGGGAACGCACGCGCCAACGCGACGGCGTCAGGCCCTTCGACAAACTCGATGAATCTTCCGATCTCCGTCGCGTGTTCAAAAACCCAAAAGTGAACGTGCGCCTCTGCGGCTACGACACGCCGCTGTGGCAGCTCGGCGAAGTAGTCATCGCGTGCTGTCGCATCAACATGTCGTTCCGTAGTGGCGAGGACGCGCAACTTCACAGTCCGTCGTCTGACACCGTCTCCAGTGCCCGCTTGAGGTCGCCCATGAACCGATCTGCATCCGCACCGTCAACGACGCGGTGATCGAACGACAACGAGAAATACGCGCACGTTCGAATCGCAATGGTGTCTTCGCCGTCGGGGCCGGTGATCACCTTGGGACGCTTTTCAATCGCACCGAGACCAAGGATTGCAGTGGTGCCCACCGGAATTATCGGCGTCCCGAGGAGCGAACCGAACACCCCCGGATTCGTCACGGTGAACGTTGCGTCCTGCACGTCTGTTGGACTCAGCTTTTTGGTACGTGCACGCAATGCGAGGTCGTTGGCAGCGCGAACGAGTCCAGTTAACGACAGTTCGTCAGCGCGTTTCATCAC
>JAYTTR010000091.1:0-10535 GCA_043744935.1 Gemmatimonadaceae bacterium | reverse complement strand
TTCCGGCACGCGTCACGGCATTGATGCTGGCACCGGTGAAACTCCCGATCTTCACATCGTACGGTGAAATGGCAACCGAAACCTGATCGATGGCGTCGAGTGAAATCGGCTGCGTGCGCGCGAGACCACCCGGCGTTCCCGTTGGCACGGAGGCTGTGGAATTTCCGGATGATTGGCTGAATCCAAACGCGTCGTTTGAGCCGGCACCGTCGATTGTCAGATTGTTGTAGCGGTAGTTTGAACCGGCAAACGACACGCCGTTTCCTTCCGGCGTGACTCGAGTCATGTCCTGCAAACTGCGTGACACTGATGGCAACCGCTGCAACTGTTTCTCACTCACCTCAGTGCTCGTGCCTGTCTTTCTCGTCGCGGCCAACGCATCAGCACTCACCGACACCGCGGCCAACTGCACGTCCGCCGTTTGCATCGTGAATGTGTTCGTCGTGGTCAGCCCCAGCTGCACCGAAATGCCGCTCAGCGTCGTCGCGCGAAGTCCGATCGATGTAATGGTGATGGTGTATGGGCCGCCGGGACGGAGATTCGTTGCGAGAAAACGCCCATCGTCATGCGTGCGCGTGTCAATGCGCTGTCCCGTCGGCGTAAACGTGATGGCAACGGCGGCGCTTACAACCGGTGCGCCACTGACGTTCTTGACGATTCCGGAGAGCGAACCGCTTGTGATTTGAGCAGCAGCTGTGACGGTGGACAGCGCGAGAGCACCGAGCACGATGGCGGAACGAAATAGGCGCACAAATATCCTCTACAGTGTAGGAAACCAGACTGCGTGAAGGCACGGTCGGCCCCGCGGTGCACAGCATGGAAGCGCAAGGGCGCGCGCGTTCGACCACGTGAATCGTATCGTGTCAGCCTTTGCAGACTGCGCTCCCGCTTCAACAAAACGCTCATTTCGCAGTTTCTTTACAGTACGTTACGCGCGCGTTACAGAGACGCCGGTTTTATGCCGTCAATTGGATACAATTTCGATACAAGAATGACTTGTGCGATTGCTTCTCACACGAATCGCACACGTCACCCGTTCGCACGTGCTTCGCACCAACACGCGCAAGGCCTTCACACGAACAGCGAGATCAGTGGCAACGAGCGCTGTGGTTACCGCCCTTCCAAGAATGCCGATTGTGTGATCATTGTGAAGCGACGGTATACGGCTATTTCACTCGATGTGCAGCGTGCGACGATCGAAAGCGGACAGCGGAGCAAAACTCCTCGACTGCCAAGTGCAGCTATCGAGTTCGGTCATCTTCAGCTACAGAAACCACGAAGTAAATGGTAACGGCCTCATACAAGTCTGCAACAACGTCGGTGTCGCCGGAAAGCAGGATGTTGTCGCGCTTGATGTCACCGTGCACAATGCCGGGTGAATGCGCGTACACCAAAGCGAGTGCAACGTCGCGCAGAATATTTACTCCGTACGCAACCGGTAGTTGTGGCTGTTCGTGCATCACGTGCCGCAGCGAGTGCCCTTCAACCCACGGCATGGTGTAGTACGCCAGCGACTCCGTGCGCCCTGCCGAAAGCAGCGGCATGATGTTCGCTTGCTGCAACGACGCCATCATGCGAATTTCGCCACTCAGCTCACGCGCGAGTGTAGAGAACGAACCCAGCAACAGTTGCAGGCCGGTTTGAAGATCGGCCATGGAGCGATTACGGGCGGTGTGTAGGCGCCTCCGTGAACATAGTCTTTATCGAATGCGGACTCCTTGACCTACCATATTCGCGGCGCGTAAGGCGGGGGTCGCGCACGAAGTGTTCGGATACATGCACGATCTCGGCCGCACCGTTCGGGTTGGAGGCGGCCGAGTTATTTCTGCGCAATACTCCGCGAGTTTTCAAAACACTCGACGTGCTCTCTGCTGTCGCCGCCCGGACACGGCTCCCTCGTACCGTATCGCAAACCAAGACTGCGAAGCCGTTTGTTTAGCCGCTCCCGCGTTTTAGGGACTGGCCGCATACGTGGCCGTGTACACAGTCGCTGTGATGTTCGTGATAGGGACTTGACCTTCTCTGCGATAGGGCCAATACTGCGAATGTGCGTGACGAGTTCCCCGATTTGACGGGTCGCGTACCAGTGCCGGAGGCACTGAAAATCCGTCTAAGTCGTGGTCCTTTCGGCCCGCGACGAGCAATCGACGTGGGCCGTTTTGCGTTCTGCGTTGCGATCAATCGAAACGCAGAAGGCTGCGCGACAACTGAAGACAAACTGGTGCATCCGCACCCGTGGTGATTTGCCGCCGCTTGCCGCCACGCAAAATAAGGAGCTAAATAGCGAACACGTGCGTAGCGGGTCTCCGCTTCGGGCGCGTTTTTGCTCTCGGCGGCACTCACGAGTTCACTTCGGAGTGTCCGATGTCCACGATCCATTCGCCCTCGTTCAGCGCTGACACCCTCGCCCTGCACGCCGGGCAACAGGTTGATTCTGCAACCGCGGCTCGCGCCGTTCCGATTTACGCGACCTCGTCATTTGTCTTCGAGAGTCCGGAACATGCAGCCGATCTTTTCGGATTGCGCGCCTTCGGCAACATCTACACACGAATCAACAACCCCACCACAGATGTCTTTGAGCAACGTATCGCTGCGCTCGAAGGCGGTGTGGCAGCGGTGGCGACAGCGAGCGGCCAGGCTGCGCAGACGCTCGCGATTCTCAATCTCGCCGAAGCGGGCGACAACATTGTCGCGTCCCACTCACTTTACGGCGGCACCGTCGCGCTTTTTGCGCACACGCTTCCGCGACTCGGCATTCGCACACGTTTCGTAGACATTCACGATCATCGCGCCGTCGCCGAGGCCATCGATGACAACACACGCGCGATCTACGTCGAAACCATCGGCAATCCTGCTCTCGATGTGCCGGACCTGCGTGCGCTCGCCACACTCGCACACGAATTCAATCTGCCGCTCGTTGTAGACAACACGTTTGGCACACCCATTCTCACGCAACCCATTCAGCATGGTGCTGACATCGTGCTACACAGCGCCACAAAATGGATCGGTGGACATGGCAACTCGATCGGTGGCGTGGTCGTTGACGGGGGTCGTTTTGACTGGGGATCGACGGAGCGCTTCCGTCGCTTTTATCAGGAACCGGAAGCAGCGTATCATGGACTTCGTTTCGCGGAAACATTCGGCAACATCGGTGGCAAGAACATCGCGTTCGCGGTACGTCTGCGCGTGCTGCTTCTACGCGATATCGGTGCGTCGCTGTCCCCGTTCAACGCGTTCTTGTTTCTGCAGGGACTCGAAACCCTCCCCCTTCGTATCCGTCAGCACAGTGCGAATGCGCTGACCGTCGCACACTTTCTTGCCTCGCATCCTGCAGTGTCCTGGGTGAACTATCCCGGACTCACGTCGCACGACACATACCATAACGCGACGACGTATCTCAACGGCGGTTTCGGCGGCGTACTTACGTTTGGTGTACGTGGCGGTGAAGCGGCGGCGCATCAGTTTATCAAGGAGACCAACCTCTTTTCGCTCGTGGCCAACGTCGGGGACGCAAAGAGCCTGGTGATTCATCCGTGGTCAACCACGCATCAGCAATTGAGCGACTCTGAACGACAGGCGGCGGGCGTCACAGCCGATCTTGTTCGGCTGTCGGTTGGTCTCGAACACGCAAACGACCTGCTCACCGATCTTGATCGCGCACTTGCTGCGGCCGTCGCAACAACGCGCACAACCACCGCCGGACCGCAGCGCAGCGAGAGTGCTGCGTGACATCAACGCTGGCGCCATCACGCTCCATACGCATAACCGCTGCCCGGCCTGCGCCGCACAACGATGTGCACTATGCATCGTTGCCGTGGCCAATTCGCGACGAGACCATCACACTGCACAACGTGCTGTTCGAAAGTGGCGCGGTTGTTGATCGCATTGACGTACACTTTCGCCTTGAAGGTGAACTCGCTCCGTTGCGTGACAATCTCGTGTTGGTCGTACACGCGCTCACCGGTACAGCACACGCGTCGGAGTGGTGGAAAGGTGTGATCGAAGCGGGCGGTGCAATCGATCCGATAAGGCACGCTGTCCTCTGCGCCAATCTTCTTGGCGGATGCAACGGTACGACCGGTCCGACCAACGACAACCTCGACGCGTTGCCGAACTTCAGCACGCGTGATCAGGCCACCGTGCTTGCGCAATTGCTCGACGCCCTCGGCGTGCACCAACCACTACTGGTCTGTGGTGGTTCACTCGGTGGCATGGTGACGTTGGAGTTCGCGGCAAGCTTTCCGAATCGCGTGCGTGGAGCAGTCGTGCTGGCTGCGCCCGCCGCTCAAACGGCGCAAGGCGCGGTATGGAGCAGCATCATGCAACGCGCCGTAGAAATCGGTGGGCCGGAACGTGGGCTCGCGTTGGCGCGCATGGTTGGTATGTTGAGCTATCGCACCGCCGAAGGACTCGAACAACGCTTTGGTGGCGCGCGCAATGAGCGCGGTGAGTTTCTCGCGAACGAATGGCTTGCATCGCACGGCAAAAGACTGGTACAACGCTTCAATGCAGCGAGCTATTCCGCACTGCTTTCGGCCTTGGACCGACACGATGTGGGACGCGGACGTGGTGGCATCGCCGCTGCACTCGCACCCATCGCCGACCGACTCACGGGCGTCGGCATTCCGGGAGATTTACTCTACCCCGCTGAATCGGTGAGCACGTGGACGTCCGCCGTATCCGCCCAATACGTGAATTTGCCATCGGTGCACGGGCACGACGCATTTTTGCTCGAAGCCGAACGGGTGAGCGTGATTCTTCGCGACGCCATCGATCGCGCGACGTCGGTCGGCGTAGCGGCAATCGCAACGACGACTCCACTGGCCATCTTTTCAAACGTCACACCGGGCGTCAGGACACCCATGCATTTGTCAACACGTCACGCGCGACGCAACTCATCACGGGTTCTTCGCGTCGCACTCGCGGGGTGCGGTCATGTTGGCGGTGGCTTGCTGGAGTTGCTTGCCGACGGACAAACCGATATCGACTGCATCATGCGCCGCACGCGTGTGCATCGCCTCGCGTACGACGCCATTGATATTCGGGTCGAACGCATCCTTGTTCGCGATGCCCGACGTGTGCGCCCCAGCGTGCAACGTGCACTGGACCTTGATATCGCGTCGCGGGCAGCAATTATCACCGATCCTGCGCTGCTCATCGACGATGACATCGACGTATTGGTCGAAGCGATCGGCGGCACGACGACCGCGCGGTCACTGGTCATCGAAGCGCTGCGACGCGGTATTCGCGTGGTGACGGCAAACAAAGCCTTGGTCGCACAGTACGGCGTGCAACTCTCCGAGCTGGCGCGCGCGCGCAACACGCGCATCGATTTCGAAGGTGCCGTTGGTGGTGCGATTCCGGTCATTCGTTCGCTCCGTAGCGGCTCCGCGGGAGTCGGCATTACGCGACTGTCCGGAATTCTCAACGGCACGAGCAATTTTGTGCTCGAACAGGTGAGTGATGGTCAGTCGTTCGCGCACGCTGTTGCGCTCGCGCAGGCGCGTGGATTTGCCGAAGCCGACCCCTCGCGAGATCTGTCCGGCGAAGATGCCGAAAACAAACTTCGCGTTCTCGCTTGGCTGGCGTTTGGAATAGATCCCACATCGATCACCGTTGTGCGGCGCGGTATTGACGCCGACACGGCGAGATGGGCAAAGGACGTCGCGTCAGCCGGCGATCGCGTCAAGCTCATCGCCAGCTGCGCGTATGAAGACGGTGCGCTGATGGCGCGCGTCATACCGACAAGAGTGTGCGCCTCCGATGCATGGGCCAGCGTTTCTGGCGCTAGCAACCGGATCGTCGTGGAGAGCGCATCAGCTGGAACGATCGTCTTTCAAGGTCCCGGCGCCGGCGGACGTGAAACCGCCGGCGCCGTTCTCAGCGACGTGCTTTACCCGCTGCGCTGATCACCACAATGCGCCGGCTTGAGGACCTCAGCCAGGGCATGGACGGCGTTCGGCAGCGGGTGGCTGCGGCGAGGAGAACGACAGCAATTGTGGCACTCAGGACTTCACGTTTGATGCCGCTTGCTTCAAGGTGGTCCGGCTAGGTCGGCATAAAAATAACATCTCCGTCGCCACTCACCGCTCCATCTGCGCACGCCGCGACAATGCCATCAATTGCCAGCACAACGCACGAATCTCATCCTCCGGCAATCCCGCAGCTCTCGCTAACACACTCGCGCGCGACACCACTGTTGCCTCACGCGCCGGATCGGTAATTGGCTGACCCGACGCCATCTTCACGCGCCCCGCCCGGCGCGCCAATACCGTGCGGCGCGCAATGGTTGCAATCAGCGTTGAGTCTATCTGCTCAATCTCATCACGGAGCTCGCGCAACGTGCGCTCCTCAGACGGCGCACGTGCACACGTCATGCCGCACTCCGCGTGAGGCGAACATCCGTGGGTGCAAGATCCCGACCGACCGCGTGCGCCACGGCGCGAAGCTGTGCGATCATCGACGCAAACGCCGCTGGCTCAAGCGACTGCTCGCCATCGGATCGCGCGTTCACCGGATCGGGATGCACTTCGATAATCAATCCATCCGCACCCGCGGCAATCGCCGCCATCGCGAGCGGTGCCACCAAATCCGCACGACCGCCGGCATGACTCGGATCGACGATCACCGGTAAATGCGATTCACGTTTCAACACCGGAATCGCTGCAATGTCCAGCGTGTTGCGTGTCGCCGTTTCGTACGTGCGAATACCGCGCTCACACAACATCACATCGCCATTGCCCTGCGCCATCACGTACTCCGCCGCCATCAACAATTCGGAGATCGTGGCGGACAATCCACGCTTTAGCAGGACGGGGCGACGCACACGACCCACTTCCGTCAGCAACGGAAAGTTTTGCATGTTGCGCGCACCGATCTGCAACACGTCCGCATACGAGGCGACCAGTTCGACCTGTCGCGGATCCATGACTTCCGTCACCACCGGCATCCCTGTCTCCGCACGCACGTCGGACAACATCTGCAACGCCTCTTCGCCCATCCCTTGAAAAGCATAGGGTGACGACCGAGGTTTGAACGCACCACCGCGCAACATGTTGGCACCTGCCGCACGTACGTGACGCGCGGTATCGAACAGCATATCGCGCCCCTCGACGGAACACGGGCCAGCGATCACAACAATGTCGTGTCCGCCAACAACGGTGCCCGCAGGATCTCCAAAGCGAATGATTGTATTGTCGGCCGCAAATTCGCGCGATGGCAATTGGTACGGTTTGAGAATGGGCATCACACGCTCGACACCGTCGAGTTGCGTGAGCGCATGCTCGGTCAGCCGCGCTTCGTCACCAATGCAACCAACAATGGTGCGGTGTTCACCTCGTGACACGTGCGCGCGTAGTCCAGCACTTTCGACGTGCTCGATAATGCGATCAAGCGCGTCGGTACTGATCGTGGCTTTTGTGATGATGATCATGGCAATTGTGCGAGGCAGAGAGTGAACATGCCCGCAAACCCCGTGCTGCCGAACCTCAAAACAAACGAGGCCCGTGCAGTGTGCACGGGCCTCACGGTGGTCAGGTTACGTGGCGCGTCAGTCGCGCACAGCACCTTCGCCGGGACCCATGCGGGACGGCGTAAAGTAATAGCTGTTGGCGACGGTTTGACACGGCATGCGGGTACGGTAGAGCGTTCACACTTTCCTGTCAATATGTTCCGCTCATGTTTCCTCACACGCCCCAACCAACAACGAGTGAATCGATCGTCGACCGTCCGCGAGTTGCGTTTCAGGGCGAACCTGGCGCCTTCAGCGAGCTGGCGATTGCACAGCACTGGCCCAACGGCGCAGTAGCGGTACCCTCACGCACTTTCGACGATGCCGTATCGCAGGTCTTGTCGAGGACGGCGATATTTGCGGTCATTCCCGTCGAGAACGCCATCGCCGGTCCAGTGCATGCCGCTCGCGCAGCGCTCGACCTCGTGCACGATCAGCTCCACCATATTGGCGAAACGCGTGTCAATATTCATCTGTGCTTGATGGCGCCCGCTGAGGCGACGCTCGAGTCATTGCGAGTGGTGCGCAGTCACGCCATGGCGTTGGCGCAGTCGCGATATTTTTTTGCGCAACATCCCTGGCTCACCGCGCAAGTACACGAAGATACGGCTGGCGCGGCGCGCGATGTCGCTCTGGCCGGACTGTCGCATGTCGCGGCTATTGCCTCGTCTGCGGCAGCAACACGTTACAACTTGCAGATACTCGTCGAACACGTCGAAGATCGACCTGACAACTGGACACGATTTGTTGTCGTGTCCGCGCGGTAACGTTGTGATCGGTGCGTGATTCTTTCTCATTCGAGGTGCTTGTGTCCATTTCGATCCGCTCGTGCGCTCTCGTCGCGTCGGCACTGATCCTGCCTTCAGCCGTCGTCGCGCAAACAATTCCAAAGCGCGCTCCGGTCGCAGCCACCTTTGCACCCATTACCACGGCTGTCGCACATGAGCTGTCCGGCAATCGTGCGCTCAAAACTGTGGCGTTTGTCGAGCAGTTTTTCCGCTTGCCCGGCAATCGCGGCTTCGACGCCTCCATCGATACGGTTGCGGCGCTGCTCTCGGCCGCCGGCTACACACCAGAAGACAAAGCCAAGCCCACCGATCGTCTGGTGTATCGCATAGAATCTCGGCCCATGAGCACTCCCGCGTGGACACCAGATGACGCGTCCCTGACGATTGTCGGTCGGCGTACACCGCTGCTCGCATGGAAGACGAACCACAATATGATCGCGATCAACTCCTATGCGACACCGAATGACGGCGTGACGGCGACGGTCGTGGATGTTGGTGGTGGCAGCGACGCGGACTTTGCAAAAGCAGACGTGCGCGGCAAGATCGCAATGGGCGAAGGAAACGGACGCACGCTATATCAGCGCGCCATGGATCATGGGGCACTTGGTGTGCTCGCCACGCAAAAACTCCCGGCCTACAACCAACAGTCAAAAAATGTCACTGCCATTCAATTCACGGGTATTGCGCGTGACACGGTACATATGGGCTGGTGCATTTTCATTTCCAGTGCTGCGCACGATTCCCTGAAAACGGCATTGGCAACGGGTCCGCTGCAAGTACATGCCGTCGTGAAGACGCGCTTCGAAACGCGTCCCGAGCGAACGGTGGTTGCAGAAATTCGTGGTTCGGTGAAACCCGCCGAGCGATTTGTCTATTCGGCACACGTGCAGGAGCCCGGCGCCAACGACAATGCCACGGGCGTTGGCCTCCTGGTTGAAATTGCACGGACTGCAGCCGCGATGATCAGGACAGGACGAGCCAATCCCGCACGCACGATAACATTTTTGTGGGGCGACGAAATCCGTGGCACGCAACGTTTCCTGGCGGATGACAATGATCGCCGCGCGGGTGTGAAGTGGGGCATGTCACTTGATATGGTGGGCGAAAATACAGCGCGCACTGGTGGCACATTTTTGATCGAGAAAATGCCTGACCCATCGGCCGTCTGGGTTCGCGGTGAAGACCAGCACACAGAGTGGGGTGGTCATGCAATCTCCGTCTCCGACATTCGTCCGTACTGGTTCAACGATTTTGTTCGTCAGCGGTGTCTTGATCGCGCTGCGGCAACAACAGGGTGGGTCGTGAAGTCGAATCCGTTTGAAGGGGGCAGCGATCACACGCCATTTCTTACGGCGAAGATCCCGGCCGTCCTACTCTGGCACTTCACGGATCAATTTTATCACACCGATCTCGATCGTATCGAGATGGTCAGTGCAATCACGTTGACAAATGTGGGCAACTGCGCGCTGACTACGGGGCTGCTCCTGGCCGCGGGCACGTCGGCAATCACGTCGGCTGCACTGGATGAATTGGGTCGCGTAGCAGAGTTTGAATTGCGCACGCAAGGTGGGTTGTCAGCGGCCGCGCTCAAGAGCGGGGGTGATATCGCGAAAGAACGGCTGATTCTCGAAACGTGGCGCGACTACTATGTCGCCGCGCTTGCCAAGATCTCCGACATCGACACGAGTGCTGCGTCCATTGACGCTGCCGTATCAGCGAGCCAGTTGCGCATTCGCAATATCGCTGACGAGATGCTGTCCACGCTGCATTAGCGCGCGCCCGCGCGAGAGGGGACCCGCATGAGTTACCTCGTGATTAACGGTGTGCGATTGTGGGTGGAGGACAGCGGTGGCGACAAACCGGCATTGCTTTTTTCGCACGGACTGCTGTGGAGCACGCGGATGTTCGATGCGCAGGTCGCGGCGTTTCGTGATCGCTATCGCTGCATCGCGTGGGATCACCGCGGACAGGGACAGAGTGATGTTCCGCAAGTACGCTGCATCGGTATTGACGAGTGCTATCGCGACGCCATTTCGATCATTGAACATTTTGGTGTTGCGCCAGTGCATTTCGTTGGCCTCTCGATGGGTGGTTTTGTCGCCATGCGCATTGCCGCACGCCGTCCGGACTTACTGCGCTCGTGCATCTTGCTGGAAACGAGTGCCGATCCGGAGCCTGGAGAAAATGTCCCTCGCTATCGCCTGCTGAACCGAGTGGCGCGATGGATCGGATTGCGG
>JAYTTR010000090.1:0-10583 GCA_043744935.1 Gemmatimonadaceae bacterium | reverse complement strand
AAATCTCAAGTCCTGGAAGTATCCGCTGCCCGGTGATAGTGCGGTGCAGATGCTCACGCGCGTCATCATCGACGTTGATGCAGCAAAGGTGACGCGCTTGGCTTTGGCGCCCGAGTTTCATCGCGGGACCATCGGTGACAACATCACGATGGCGGATTACAACTGGAGCCCTGATGGCACGCAGTTAGCACTCGCGTCGACGTCGCGTGACCATAAGCAGGCAATCATCCGTGTTGCTGACGCTCTGACAGGTGCGGTACGGACGGTCTTTGAAGAAACGGTGCCCACGCATTTTGAATCACGCACTGGCTGGCGCGTGCTGTGGTCAACGAAGGAAATCGTGTGGTATTCGCAACGGGATGATTGGGGTCAGTTGTATCTCTACGACCTCACCACGGGCAAGCTGAAAAATAAAATTACGAGCGGCGAAGGACCTGTCACACAGATCGCGCGCATCGATGAACCGTCGCGCACCGTGTGGTACTCCGCGTTCGGACGCGAGAAGGGACAAGATCCGTATTTTGCGCACTACTACAAGACTGGACTTGATGGCAAAGTGCAACTGTCGCTCACGCCGGATGTTGGTGACCACACCATGCAACTGTCGCCGAGTGGAAAATATTTTGTGGATGCCTATTCGTCGCCGGATGTGCCGCCGGTTGTCGTGTTGCGTGATGCGACTGGTCGGCTGCTGATGCCACTTGAGAAGGCGGACATTTCGAAGCTGGTGGCGACGGGGTGGAAGCCACCGATTCCGATCAAGGTGAAAGCCGCGGATGGCACGACGGATTTGTACGGGATGATGTTCCGTCCCACCAATTTTGATCCGAGCAAAAAATATCCGATCATCAACAATGCGTACCCTGGTCCGCAGAGTGGCAGTGTTGGGTCGCGCGCATTTGCGGCGGCTCGTGGAGACAAGCAGGCATTGGCGGAGTTGGGATTTATTGTGGTCTCGCTGGATGGACGTGGCACGCCGGGTCGGTCGAAATCATTTCATGATGCGTATTACGGTCGGATGGGTCGGGACAATACTATCCCTGATCAGATTGCCGGTATGAAGGATTTGGCGAAGCAATATCCCATTATCGATATTGAGAAAGCCGCCATGTGGGGACATTCGGGCGGCGGATTTATCACCGCCGACGCCCTGTTTCGCTTTCCTGACTTCTTCATGGTGGGTATCGCGGAGTCGGGCAATCACGACCAACGCGTATATGAAGATGATTGGGGTGAGCGGTATCAGGGGCTCATGGAAAAGACTCCGGATGGCAAGGACAGTTACGATATCGAAGCCAATCAGACGTTCGCGAAAAATTTGAAGGGACATTTGTTGCTGGCACACGGAACGATGGACAACAACGTGCCGCCATACAACACGTTGCTCGTCGTTGATGCGTTGATCAAGGCAAACAAGGATTTCGATTTAATCATGCTGCCCAATCAGCCGCATGGGTACGGCAACATGTCCAACTACATGATGCGTCGGCGGTGGGACTATTTCGTGAAGTACCTGGCGGGCGGTGAAGCACCGAAAGAGTACGAAATCAAAACTCCAAGGTCTTGAGGTACGCACAGTTGCGACGTGCACTCGAAAGTTCATCGCCCGGACCTTCTTGCTCCACAAAACACGGTTTGCGGTGGATATCAGGCACAGATTTCAGGAGCGATGCGAGTGGTATCGCGCCGGTCCCGAGTTCGGTGTCGCGGGAGTGATCCGCGACAACATCTTTCACATGAAAGCTCCAGTAGCGATCGCGATACCGCGCGAGATATTGCGCGGGGTCGCCGCCGCCCATCACCATGTTGCCGATATCGAGCTGCAGTCGCACCAGCGACGGATCGAGGCGCTCGACGAACAGATCATATGGCACTTGCCCGTTGATCGGCTTCATGTGATTGGGCTCGTTGTGAAAGGCGAGCCAAATACCCGCACGGCGTGCCGCAGCGCCCGCCGCATTGAAACGATCGGCCCACAGGCGCCACGCATCGAGGGATGTTGCGGTATCGGCCGTAAGGCTGGGCACGACGAGATACGTGTGTCCGAGTTGCCTGGCGGTGTCGAGGCTGCGGTCCCAGTCGGTGAGCATGGTTTCGGGCGCCATGTGCGCGGAGGGCGCTTTCAATCCTTCCTGATTCAGCGAGTTCCGTACTTGTTGCGTGGTGCGACCAAAGTTTTTGAATGACCAGAGCAGTTCGACATCGGTGTAGCCAAAGGCCCGCACGGCCGCCAAGGTGCGTTCGGGATCGGCGCGCATGGCACTACGGACGGAGTAGAGCTCAAGGCCAATACGGTTGAGGTGAGTACGGTCGCGCACGAACGCGCTCACCCCCGCAGCCGCGGCGAGCTGGGTGAGAAATTCTCGGCGCGTTGTGAGCATGCGAATCAGAAATTGGGTTGGTCGTTGGACATCTACGTCGAACGTGCACTCTGTTCCTTGACCGCGCTACTCGGAGTTCTCGCGGGAATTCGCGCGGGTCGCCTTGCGTCGCCCGGCATACATTGACTCACGCCTATTTGACTTCCCGTCTCGTAACGGCAGCGCACACCACCCCCGTTGTCCCTCGAAGACCACGGCCGCATCTCCCTCGTCGTCCCACATGAAGAAGTATCTCAAGCTCGCCCTCGACCTACTACTCGGCGCCGTCGCACCGGTCGTCATTCTCAAGTACGGCACCGCTCCACTCGGCACGCTACCCGCGTATTTGCTTGCGGCACTCGTGCCTGTTGCATGGGTGTTGCTCGACTTACTGGTCATCACGCGCCACTTCAATTTCATCTCCAGCTACAGCGGCCTCTCCGCAATCATGCGCGGTGCGCTGGCGTTCTGGTATGTGAGCGGTGCTCTCTTCGCGCTGAAAGACAGTGCGAGCTATGCAGTGGCCGTACTGGTGTTCGGCGGCTCCGCATTTTTTGCGCGACCGGTCACGCGGGGCATCGCGTTTCAAGGGTTAGGTCCCGATACGCCCGAGCGTGAGCGCGCACTTGATCGCATTCTCGACGAACCGTCGGTACGAGCGACGTTGCGCAACGCGGCGCTGATCATCGGGGCGACCAATCTTCTCGCTGGCATCGCGAACTACATCATCAATCTCAAAATTGTCGTCGCCCCGTTCAATACGGCGGCTTTCAATGATCAGGTCGCCAACGTAAACGCCATCACACGTGTTGTCCTCGCCCTGCCGGATATGTTGGCGGTGTTCTGGGCCTTTTCGTTGATGTACAAGGCGATGTACGCATTGCTTCCAGCGGACGACGGCACCGACGCCACGGCGGGCGATTTCTGGGAGCTGTTGGATGTCCGGGAGAAAACCATCGCTTCGGCAAATCCGACGACGGGCATGGAAGCGACCGAGGTATCGGTGCAGGCTCGGGCAAATCGTCAGGCGCGGGAAGAATTTGGCATCTAATGCTAGAAGTTAGGGGTGAGGGGTTAGGGGTTAGGGGATTGATTCTGTGTACTGGCGTTGTTGACGGGACTATCGCAGACTCCATAGTCCCTCACCTCCACTCCTGAATCCCTATGCCAATGTCCGTCGCTCCCGCGCCTCGGAGTTTTCCGGCGCCGACTGATCGTCCGTGGGGACGTCCGCGCGGTGCGCGCCACGCCATCGGTCACGTCGAACGCACGCCGCAATTCACGATCGACACGCGCGACGAAGCGCCGGACATGTTTGTCGATCTCGCGGCCACGGATTGGTCGAAGCTCACGTGGAAGGGTGTCGGCAAACCGTACAAAACCGAAAAGTGGTCGCGCGCGCGGCGAGACTATGAATCGTCGCACCACGCGCCGCTCCCGGTCATTGACGGATGGCGACTCTTCAATACCGCATTCCATCAATTCTTCCTGATCAACGCGTCCGACGCGCAAGTACAGGCGCGCGCGCAGCTCACGCATGCGTTGTCGCACTTCGATGCGCACGATGCACAAGAAGCGATGGAAGACATCGTGCGACTTGCGGTGTGGAACAAGATCATGCGCGTTGAAGACGCCGTGTGGGATCCACGTGGCAAGCGTGCACTCTTTGCCGGCCTCGACGTCAAGAAACCGCGCATCCTGTTTCTTGGTGCGGCGGACGGATACGAAGCCATGCAACTCGCGGCGATGTATCCGGGCGGTGAGATTGTCCTCGTCGACTACGACGCGTTTTGCGAGACAGATCGTTTCGGGAAATTTCCGCTCAATTACCCCTTCCTGGGCGTTGACGCATCCACTGGGCACAAGCGCGTGTGGTATCGGGATGAGATGCCCATTTCATTTGACGTGGCCGACATTCGTGATCTCAAATACGGCAAGGAGTTTGACGTTGTGGTGTCGATCGGATTGCTCGAACATTTTCCCGACGCACATAAAGCCGAGTGTATCGAGATGCACCGGAAATTCTTGAAGCCTGGTGGTTACGTGGTCATGACCACTCCGCGCAACCAATTCAAGATGCGCATTTACTACAACATCATGGCCGACTTCATGAATCACGGATATCGTGAATTGATGGACGCCATGCAGATGAGCCTCTACTGTCACGAAAACGGTCTCGATATTTTGCGGGCCGGCGTGATCAAAGCGCACAACGGCCTGATCATGAAAGCGCGCTAGCTATGGTTTGAGAGCACCCTTTCGCGCTGCAGGATTTCGCTTTTTCGCTCGACGCCCCAGCGATACCCGGATAGAGCACCCGACGCGCGAATGATGCGGTGACACGGAATCGCCATTGCGATCTCGTTTGCGGCGCAGGCACTGGCCACCGCGCGTACCGCCGTTGGCTGCCCAATCGCAGCCGCCAATTGCGTGTACGTCATGGTCCGGCCTGCTGGAATAGCGGTGAGGGCCAACCAAACGCGCTCCTGAAATGCTGTGCCGCGAATGTCGAGTGGCAAATCCAAACCGTTCTGCGGTGTTTCAACAAACGCCACCACCCTGGACACGACACGCGCGAAGTCTTCGTCATCACCCACTAACTCTGCGCTCGGAAATCGACGCTCAAGTTCGTGTACGAGTTCGTTGGGATCATCACCGAACTGAATGCTGCACACTCCCTTTTCAGTAGCGGCCACGAGCAGAGGTCCGAGAGAACTCTCGCCCACCGCAAAACGCACCGTCTCACCAACACCTCCACGCTGTGCCTGACTTGCCGTCATGCCCAAGCGTCGCATGGCGCCCTCGTAAAATCGGCTCGATGAAGAATAGCCAGCATTGATAATTGCATCGGACACGCTGTCGCCATCGGCGAGACGCTCGCGCATGCGTCGTGCACGCATACCCGCACCATACGCGCGCGGCGTGACGCCAATCGCCTTCTTGAAGACACGATGCAGATGAAAAGGCGAGAAGCCCGTGCGTAACGCGAGGGTCTCCAGCGACGGTACTGGTTGCTCCGCCACGATGGCGTCATCAATCCAGCGACACACCGCAGTGACCACTTCGATATGCACGTTGACATCTACAGTTGTGGGACGGCAACGCTTGCACGCGCGAAATCCGGCAGCAATTGCGTCAACAACAGCGAGGTAATACGACACGTTTTCACGTTTCGGCACACGCGCACCACAGGACGGTTTGCAGAACACGCCGGTCGTTCGCACGCCATACCAGAACACGCCATCGAGTGATTGATCACGCGACATGACGCCACGATACCACGCGTCATCGTCAATCGTCGTCGTAGCCATCATCATCTCCTGAATGCGTGTGAACGGGATGATGCAACGTCACGCACCGCCCTCGACCTCGCACTCCGTGTCTTGCGATTGAATTCAGAGCTGACGCGTGCTGCTACGAACCCCGTCGATACCCGTGATCGATCGCATGCTCGCGCACCGATTCCATGATGCGGGCCATATCCGCCTCGTACCGAGCGCGCTCGTCGGTTGTCCACAAGTCGACATTGGCCGCCGCACGAATAGACGCAAGCATTTCATCGACGAGCTCGCGAAGTCGCGGATTGCTGCGGCGCTCGGAACCGCCGTATGGATCGTTGGAAGTAGTTGGCATACGCACAATGTCGAACCGTAACGCAACACTCACAAGAGCCCGCTGCACAACACCGGCGCCGATGACGCCTTGCGCCTCAACCGCTGGCACCCGGCCCACCGACGCGACCATATACACCCTCTACTACCCTGATAAAGCAACGACCGTGCCACGAATTGCCAATTCTCACAAGCTTCGCCGACGATAACTCACTAAATTGCACCATATCATGACATACTCCTCCAATCCGCAGCGCTCACGACGAGACTTCCTCGGCGCCTTTGTCGTCGCGATCGGCGCCATTGGTCTGCGCATACCCACGGCGGCGGCTTTGCAAGCAAGTCCGCTGCGCGCTATTACCGTCTACAAAGATCCCGACTGCGGATGCTGCGCCGAATGGGTGAAGCACATTCGCAAGGCAGGCTTTGTTGCCACGGTCAATGACATGCGCGACATGGAAAGCGTAAAGCGCGCGATGGGCGTTCCGAAGGCGCTTGAATCATGTCACACGGCTCGCATTGGCACCTATACCATCGAAGGCCATGTGCCCGCCGACCTGATCATCAAATTGCTGAACGAAACACCCGACGCGCGTGGGCTTGCCGTGCCGGGAATGCCCATGGGTTCGCCGGGCATGGAAGGCGCGCGTACCGATCGCTACAACGTGATGCTCTTCGACAAAGCCGGCGTGAGTCGGATCTACGCGTCGCGTTAATGGTCACGACCGTACCCAGCCTCGGCGCCGCTGAACACGCCGACGAACAGCATATCGCGGCTATCGTAGCGCTGAACAATTTGTTCGCGCCAGATGGGCTGACGTTACATCGTTCAGAAGCATTCGTCACGAGCCATCTGCAGGATTATCAAGTGCTTCGTGATGAAGACGGCGTCGTGCTTGGTTGCGTCGCACTTGATGAATATTCACCGTCGCTTGTCGAACTCGTATCGCTTGCCGTTTTACCGACTGCGCAGGGACATGGCATCGGTCGACGGTTAATCGCGGCCGCCAAAAAACTCGCCCGCGAGCGCGGCTATCCCGAACTGTTTGCCATCTCATTGGCGGACCAATTGTTTCTCAGCATGGGATTTTGTGCATCGAGTATCATCGATTATCCAGAAAAAATCGCACGCTATCAGGGGATCTCGCGCTCCGAATTGTCCATCGGTCGCAAGTTTTGCTTCACACGCGTGCTTAGTGGTGGCGCAAGTGACACCGGCATCGTCAGTGCCGCGTAAGGTCGTAACATTTTCAGCGGGTTTGCGGCACCATGAATCCCGATCCTGATCTTTTGGCAATGTTGCTCTTTGCGCTCGCCGCGCTCATCGGCTTCCCAATTGCACGCGCCTTTGCGCCACGCATCTCGGCAGCAAAAGATGTGTCTCCGCTCGCATCCGGGCCCAGCGATGTGACAGCGCGACTGGACCGCATCGAACACATGATTGAGTCCACGCAAATTGAAGTTGAACGCATCTCCGAAGGGCAGCGCTTCACAACAAAACTGCTGGCCGAGCGTGCAACGGTGGAGATTGAGGAACACGTCCGCTAAACCGCACGTCGCCCGCAACCAGGCCGGGAACGCCAAGTGCAGGAATCGCATCAGCATGCCAACACTGGCCGCATGCAGGCTCGGCGGCGACCTTTCGACATGGCCCCCCAATTCGTCGACCCCAGACTGCCGCGTCGTATCGATCGCTGGCGCAGCCCCGCCCTCGGTCTCGAGATGCCGATTGTGACGTACGGATACGCCGGCCAGCCGATCCTGCTCTTTCCGACCGCCGCCGCCGATTTTCTCGAGAATGAACGGTTCTGGTTGTTGAAAGCGATCGAGCCCATGCTGCTGGCCGGCCGCCTGCGCGTGTTTTCCATCGACAGCATCAACCGCATGGCGTGGATGGACCGCAAAATGCCGGTGCCGGAGCAGGCGCGGCGTCAGGCACTCTATTCACGGTATGTCGAAGACGAAGTCGTTCCGTTTATTCGCCACATTTCCGGTGACGACGACGCGCGTGCACTCACAACCGGTGCAAGTTTTGGATGTTTTCACGCGGCGAATGCATTCTTTCGCCGACCGGATTTGTTTGGCGGCGTGATTGGCATGAGCGGATTCTACGACCTGTCGCCGAGTTACTTCAACAGCTACTCCGATCAGGATTGCTACTTCAACAATCCGATGTGGTACGTGGCGAACCTCGAAGGTGGAACGCTCGATACGCTGCGCCATCATTCTCGCATCGCACTGGTTGCTGGCCAGGGCGCGTACGAAGCACCTCACGCAACGCAAATATTTCACGATCTGCTTGATCGCAAAAGCATTCCGCACATCTTCGATTTGTGGGGATACGACGTGAATCACGACTGGCCGTGGTGGCGCAAGATGCTCCCACACTATCTCGAACGTCTCGGAGTATGACCATGCGCCACTTGTCGCAACACGCACGTTCAATAGTCACGCGTACATTCGCGTCGGCACTGGTCCTTACCGCGCTCACCGCCACGGTCGTCGCGGCACAAGCCGTGAAGGGCGCAAGCACGGCGGTACAACCTCTCAAAAACGCCGACCTCGCCACGCGCGTGGCACACGTCCGCGCGTTGCTCAAGGCAACACCGTTAGTTGATGGGCACAACGATTTGCCATGGGCGATTCGCGAAACGAAGGTCAATCCACGTGACGTCATTGCCTACGATTTGCGCGCGACTCCGCAAGGCATGACGGATATCGCGCGCTTGCGAAAGGGCGGCGTTGGGGGGCAGTTCTGGTCGGTGTATGTCCCAGGCGAAGTGAAAGACTCGGGCTATGCGCGCATCCAACTTGAGCAGATCGATATCGCGCATCAAGTCATTGCGCGTTATCCCGAGGTGTTCGCAACGGCACTGACGGCAGCCGATGTGCGCGCGTCATACAAGCGAGGAAAGATCGGTTCGCTATTGGGCATGGAAGGTGGGCACGCCATCGAAAACTCGCTGGGTGCGCTGCGCGCCTACTATGACCTTGGCGTGCGCTACATGACACTGACGCACAACGTGACGCTCGACTGGGCCGACGCCGCGCTCGATGTAGCCAGGCACAACGGACTCACGCCGTTCGGGAAGGAAGTAATTCGTGAAATGAATCGACTTGGCATGTTGGTCGACCTCTCGCACGTGTCTGCCGGTACGATGAGTGCTGCGCTCGACGTCACCGAAGCGCCGGTCATCTTTTCGCATTCTGCCGCTCGTGCTGTGACGGACGTTCCACGCAACGTGCCGGATTCTATTCTTGCACGATTGCCGAAAAATGGTGGTGTCGTGATGGTGTATTTTGTGCCGGGTTTCATGTCGCAGAAAGTGATTGACTTCGAGAAGCTCGCGACGGCTGCGCGAGACTCGATCAGTAAGCTTTCACCGACAGACAAAGATGCGCAGGTGAAAAGTTTGGCGGTGTGGCGCACGCAACATCCCGCTCCACGGGCCACGATTGCCGACATCGCGAACCATATGGATCACATCAAGCAGGTGGCTGGAGCGGAACACGTTGGTATCGGAGGCGACTTCGATGGCATCACCGATACCGTGCTCGGTCTCGAAGATGTGTCGAAATATCCGGACCTATTCGCCGAGTTGGTGCATCGCGGCTGGACGGACAGTGAGCTGCGCGGCGTTGCATCGGAGAACGTGTTGCGGGTGCTAACACGTGCCGAAGCCGTTGCTGCACGTTTGCGGAAGGCACGCCCGGCCTCGACCAAAACCATCGAGCAACTTGATGGGAAGCGCATGTAGTCTGTTGGATCACCGCGTTTATTTTCCTTTCGCTGGAGCCGCTGCATGTCACTGAATCGTCGAACGTTTCTGAAATCATCCGCATTGCTTGGCGGCGCGATCGGGATCGGTGGTCTACCAGCGCTTGCGCATGGATTCACTGTGGACGGTATCGATCACCGTGCCCGCAGCGCTGCGTCGGCACCGTTGCGCATTCTCATTCTTGGTGGCACCGGATTTATCGGTCCGTATCAAGTACAGTACGCGCTGGATCGCGGACATTCGGTGACGTTGTTCAATCGTGGGCAAACCAATGCCACCTTGTTCCCCAATGTCCCGCGTCTGATTGGTGATCGCAACCTTCCCGACGGGCACAAGGCGTTGGAGAGTGGCACGTGGGATGTGGTGATCGACAATCCGACCGCCAATCCGAAGTGGGTGCGTGATGCAGGCAAAGCACTCAAGGGTCGCACGAAGCACTACATCTTTGTGTCAACAATTTCGGTGTATTCAACGCTGGCAAAACCGTACGACGAGTATGGTCCGCTCAACACGCCGGTGGATATCGACAGCGCGTTTGACGCGACGAAGTACGGTGCAAACAAGGTGCGTAGTGAGATCGAAGCGAAGACGCAATTTGGGAGTGCGCTCACGATTGTCCGTCCCGGTTTGATTGTCGGTCCCGGTGATTTGTCGGATCGCTTCTCGTACTGGCCGGTGCGCATCGACAAGGGCGGTGACATTCTGGCGCCCGGCACACCGGGTGATCCCGTGCAATACGTTGATGCGCATGACTTGAGCGAGTGGATCGTGCGCCTCGCGGAGCAGCGCACCTTTGGCACGTTCAACGCGACGGGTCCAAAAACGCCGACGAA
>JAYTTR010000089.1:0-10625 GCA_043744935.1 Gemmatimonadaceae bacterium | reverse complement strand
ACACGGCATTGCTGAAAAAATATCCTTCATAAACAGCCAACATAAATACGCCTCCGCAATCGAGTGATCGCGGAGGCGTATTTTGTACTGTGACCGTCACACCAGCGGCATACCGACGCGTTCGTTACGCGCCTTCGGCAAGCATAACATCATCCCGCGGGCGTACCGACGGGCGCGATCCCTGAAGAACGCTTTCCCCCATACCATCGCGTGACACCGTGATCGCCACTTCGCGATCCGAGCCTTGCTGCTGACGCGCTTGCCGCGCTGCGGCGCTACGCGACTCTCCACCCTCTCGGCCTATGGCCGCCATGTGCTCTCGATCCTGACTCACGGTCACGCCACCCTTGCGACCGGCGTTGCGGGCCTCGTCGGACGACCATTCATGCGCGGTGCCTTTCTCGTGAGCCGCTCGCCCACCCTTGCTGGCAATCTCTTTCTGTCGTGCAGGATCCATTGAAGCAAACCCACGACGGCTTTTTCCGGTCATACACGCCCCCCGGCTCCGGAAGTTCACGAACAAATGGCGTTGTGATCGAACATCATAGGCTACTTCGCCAGAACCCTCGACCACACACGCAGCGTCACACTACCGGTACTCTGCAAGCCTTGGACCGTCGCAATTTTTGGTGATGACCGACGCGTACACGGAGAGAGTGGGTCAGTACCGAACCGTGCGTCCGTCTTCGTCCTTTATATTCCGGCCAATGCCACTACGCGTCCGTTTCCTCGGTACCGCCGCCTCCCGACCGACTATCGAAAGAGGGGTTAGTTCACTCGCCATCATTCGAGAAGGCGAGACCTTTTTGTTTGATTGTGGCGAGGGCACTCAGCGCCAAATGATGCGCTATGGCATCTCCTTCGCCTTCGACGATCTGTTCTTCACGCACACCCACTCGGATCACATACTGGGGCTGACCGGCCTCATTCGCACCCTGCAACTGCAAGGACGTACCGACGAATTACGCCTATGGGGGCCGCCGGGCGCTGGCAGGACGTTGCGCCAATGCATCAGCTTGGGTGGCGAGCGAACGTCATTTCCGGTCACCATAACCGAACTTGACCCCGAAACTTCAGTAAAACGCGACGGGTTTCGCTTCGATACGTTTGCGGTCGAGCATCAGGGCGGCTTCTCCATGGGTTTTGCGTTGGTGGAAGAAGATCGGCTTGGACGTTTCAATCCCGACTTGGCGCGGTCCATGGGAATTCCCGAAGGTCCGATGTGGGGACGCATTCACAAAGGTGAATCGATCACGCTCGAAGATGGACGCGTCATCGCACCGTCGGTGTTGGTCGGTGATCAACGACGTGGACGACGCGTGGTGATCACGGGAGACACGCGTCCATGTGACGCGACGGTCTCGGCATCGATCGACGCAGATTTGTTGATTCACGAAGCAACGTTTGCGGACGACGAAGCACTCCGTGCGGTAGAAACCGGACATAGCACTGCGCGCGAAGCAGCACAGATCGCGTTGCGCGCAGGTGCTCGACGACTCGTGCTCACACACATCTCAGCGCGCTATTCACGCGAGGCACACGAGTTGGAACGCGAGGCACGCGAAGTGTTTCCGAAAACGTCGATTGCTCGCGACGGGACGGAGATTGAGCTAGGGCTGACGGAAGAGATCGTGGCTAGCGTCTGATTCACTCAAGAGCGTGCGCATTTCGCCAATTGCGGGCGCAAACAACACGAGTTGCTGCGCGTCGGCGAATACCGTATCAAAATCGGATGGCGTGAATGCTGTGACCAATCGTGCAGCGAACGACTTTCTCAACAGTCGCACGTAGTACGCGACGTCGTAATCGCGCGCATCCGTTTGTTCGCTGACGACCGCTTCATCATCAAACTCTGTCACAACGCCGCCGCCCTGCTGTGTGCGATAAACCCGCACGCGTTCGCCTGCTTGCCATGATGTACGCCCACTTGCGAGCATCGCCTCGTACGAAAACTCGCGGCGTGTATCGCGTGTTTCGAGGTATCGTGACGGAGACTTTGTGAGCCGAACACGCGACGAGACGGCAAGTGTCGGCAGCGTTCGCGCCTGCAGCGCATGTATGGTCGCGAGATAGACGGCACGCACGCCAACCACATCGTTGCGCAACACACAGGCAATGGCCGCACGCAAAAATGTCTCGCCGTACGGCTCGGCGCGGCTCGAACGGAATGCAACGCCCCGCAATATCAGTGTGCCGTGGTAGCCGAGCAGCGCGTAATTCTTCGGTTGGTGCGAAAGCATGGCGGCGTAACGACCCTCGAACTCCAGTTGCACGAGCGGAGGAAGTAGCGCCGCAACCTCGGTCACGACGCGCCGCTCATCGATTTCTGTCCACGATTCGGGCACCGCGAAATACACGCCGTCCGTATCGGCCTCGAGTAACGTGACACCTCGCGCCGCGAGCTCACGACACATGAAACCGAGCGTATCACGTCCGCGCCGGGTGACTTCGTTGGCCGCGCGGACATCCGCAAATCGCGTGAGTCCGTCGCCCGCAGCGAGATAGCCATATGCGGAGTTCACCACGAGCTTCATCGCAGCAGACATCGCTTCATGCGTGTATCGCTCGGCCGATCCTGCAGGCGCCGCGCGCGCATTGGCTTTCGCTTCCAATCGTTGTGTCACCAAGCGATCAACCATCGCGAGCAGTGCGCCCAAGTGATCACGCGCGGGTCCAATACGATACGCACGCATGAGTGATGGGTACAAACTGGCCACGTCGGCTTTCACGACACGCTGCGCCACGCCGGTTGCGAACAGATGCAGTGCCGCGCCAGTGTGCGTCGTGCCGTCGCCAACCGTATGCTCCGGTAATGCCATGCCGGCACGCAGATATGCGCGCACCAGTAGCGGGTCAATCACTCCGGTGGCCGCACCGGCGTCGGCCAATCGTTCGTATCGACGCGGCGCCATTCGCGCGAGCGCAAATGCCGCACCGCCGAGCATGCGAGCGAGTCCTGCGACTTCGTCGACGTCTGCCGTGGCGTATCGGCGCACGCGATCAGGGTCACGTTTATACGTCTCGTAAATTTGATCGCCGCGAATAAGCTCGCGATCAGGGCCAGCGAGTCCGAGATGCCGCGCCACGGCTTTGAGGCCGTGCCCGGGCAATTCGCGCGTCGAGAAATCATACCGACGCACAGCATCGAGTGTATCGATGAATTCACGACCGGGTGCGACGAATCGTACGCGACGTTTCTCATCGATGGTGCTCGCTGCGCCGCGACGTGCGGCACGTTGCTTCAGTGCGACAGCATGAATTCGACCAAGCGATAACGACACGCCAAGTTTTCGCGCCCGCGTATCAAGAAACGGCAGATCAAACCCATGCAGGTTGTGATTCTCGATGACGTCGGGATCGGCAGCGTGTACGGTCTCGACTAATTGTTTTATCAGGTGCGCTTCTGCGGCATCACTCTCGTTGGCGGCTTCGAGCACCTTCGTCTGCCCATTCGGCAATCGTACCGCTACCATAAACATGCGTTCGCGCTCGGCGTCGAGCCCAGTCGTCTCGAGATCAAACTGCAGGCGTTGCAAATGATCAAACGTGAGATCGCGAAAGTATGTGCGCCCCGTGGAGACGAGATATTGTTCCTCGGGCGGTACGATAAGCACTGCGGCCGGCCCAAGCTCGCGCAGATGTGCGACGCGATGACCGAGTCGACGCGACGCACCAGTGAGTACGGCACTACTCAGCGTATTCGCATGCTCGGCCGACACTAAAAATCGCAGCGCGCCGGGACCATCGAGTTCGCGATACGTGATGTGCGTCGGCGATGGTTGCTGCGTGGCGTGTGCGCGGACGAGTTGCTGGCCGAGATGCGTGAGATCGTCGAGTTGCCCCAGCAACAACCACGGCCGAAATCGTGCGGACTCGCACCGTAGCGTATTTGTTTGTGGCTCGCGTCGCCAAATTGTCGCACTGCCGTCGGGCTCCGCCCACACGGACACAATGCCGGGCGTTGGGTCCCACCCCCACAACCACTCGTCTTCGTCAGCGGTTGAAGGCGCGACGCGTGGCGCGGCGGGAGAAAGCACTCACGCCGCCTTGAGTTCCGGGTGCAATTGCTTCAACCGTCGTAACGCGGGATTGCGCCACGCGACCACGCCGACAATGGCGAGCGTCGCGATGCCGCCCAACACCACACTTGGCACCGTCCCCAGCCACTTTGCGGAAATACCGGATTCAAATGCACCAATTTCGTTGGACGATCCGATGAAGATTTGATTTACGGCTGAAACGCGGCCGAGCAATTGTTCTGGCGTGCGCGCCTGCAACATGACGCTGCGAATGACAACGCTGACCGCGTCAAACGCGCCACCCAACGCGAGCAGTGCGACCGAGAGCCAGAACGTGGTACTGAGGCCGAAGCCAATCATGCACGCCCCAAAGCCTGTGACCGCAATCAGCAATGATTTTCCGGTGCGATTGAACGGTGGCCAGCGGGTAAGCACCACACTCATGAAGACTGCGCCAACAGCGGGCGATGCGCGCAAGAAGCCCAATCCACTCGGGCCGACATGCAGTATTTCTGCAGCAAATACTGGCAGTAGCGCGGTGGCACCACCGAACAGCACGGAGAACAAATCCAGTGTGAGCGCGCTGAGCAGCATGGGTTCGGCAAAGACAAAGCGCAAACCGCCAGTGAGTCGCTGAAGGATCGGCTCTTCGGTGACGTGGCGGATGGGTGATTTATGCCGGACGGCAATCATCAGCCCAGTCGCAGACATCATCAAGATCGCGGCCACGACGTAGCCGAGGTTGGTGCCACCGATCGCGTATAGCACACCACCAAGGGCGGGACCGAGCACTGCCGCCAGTTGCCAACTTCCACTGCGCCACGTGACCGAGTTGGTAAACAGTTCACGCGTTACCAATTCTGCGCTGAGCGCCTGTCGTGCTGGTTGCAGAAATGCGCGGGCGACTCCGCTCACCACGATAACAGCGTAGATCGCGTTGACTCTAACATGTATGGCAAGCGTCTTCGCGCGCTGCGTCGCGTCGGTTGCATCGCGCGAAAGAAACCAAAGTGCAAACGCGCAGACAACGAGTATCGCGAGCGAGTACAGTGCAATACGACGTCGATCATGGGTATCGGCCACATGTCCGGAAAACAGTGACATTCCAATCGCGGGCAATGCCTCGGCCAGTCCAACAAGTCCCAGTGCAAGCGGGTCGCGCGTTAGATCATAAATCTGCCAACCGACGATCGTGCCTTGAATTTGTATCGCCAGTGTGAACGTGAAGAGCGCGGCGATGTAGCGACGAAAATTTGGGATCCGGAGCGCCGCGTATGTGTCTGGTGCGGCGGTCGGCGAAATTGGGTCGGCCATGCAGGGAATCTATCGCGTGATGACGGAGCCATTGTGCGCGCTGCACGATGCCATCGAGCGTGGTGGACACATCAAATGCGCGCGCGAGCGCCGCACGCAATTGCGTGCTGACCGATGGTGCGTCGAGCGTGATGAGCTGATAGGCTGGATATGCGACGGTTGCGATCGGCCATTCACGAGATGGTCCGACCGTATGCGCGGAGAGTCCAAGTTTCAGGGCATTGCCGTCGGCCAGTGGGCGCGCCACCACATCGTACGCGCCGCGATTCCAATGCACTCGACTGGAGTCGACCGTCCAATCGGGAAGGGACGGACGGACGTCTGTCCACCATGTGGGCACGGCGATCGCAATCGGTGGCAAATACACCGCGAGCGCATCGCCATCGATTCCGGTTCCCGGCACCAAAAATGCGACGGCAGGTGCGCGGTTGATGTCTGTGATGCCGAAGCTCGTCGAATCAAAATGAAAACTGTTGAGCGTCTCTCGTGCAGCGACTGCCCGCTCGTCGTTTGCTTTTTGTACCGAGTCTTTGATTTTCGCGAGTGACGCACGACCAAGGAGTACCGCACGCGCGGCTTCGACGGTGCCGAAGAGTGCCGTGAGCGTGGCCGGCTGACCGGAGCGTACGTCGACGACCGCTCGACTGCCTTCGTGGCGATGTGGCTCTGCAACGTCCACATCGACATCGAGCAAATGCCGATACGTAAGATACGGACCATGGACATCGACAATCTCGATGTTTTCGTTGACGACTGTTCGTGGATCGTTCGTCGCCTGCTCGTCGTCGGGGTCGATCGGCACTTCAAGCGGATGGCGCTTTTTCCACGCGGCGGCTTCATGCATCACCGTCGAGTCCTGGAACAACAGCGTAGAATCGCCATGCAGCAGTTCGCGAGACCAAATTCGTGAGGACGTGAACGACGCGTCGCTGTACTCGACGCCGTCTTCCGCAACGAAGATTTCGTAGAAGTGCCCGTCTACTTCCGTGAGCAAAATGGGCGCGCTGCGCACGCGAATGCCTTCGCTGCTGCTATGCACCCAGTACGTTGAGTCACCCGCGGCGAACAAGAACTCCGCCGCAGGCGGTAATCGACTCTGATCACCCGAGCGCGAGCACGACGAGAGAACGGTTGCGCCGAAGCAGACAGTGGCGACGACGTGCAGCGCACGCTGCCGAGCGGACGCGCGCACGAGGGAGCTCAGGCCGCGCTCGAAATGCTGCCGCTTCGCAGTTCGCGCACACCGCTCACGAGACGATCTACTTCATCGGCGGTGGTATAGCACACGCATCCCGCGCGCACGAGTCCTTCGTCACTCACCCCGAGTTTTTTTGCGACGGTGGTTGCATAAAAATCACCGTGCGAGACGTATACCCCGCGAGGGGCGAGTGCGAGAGAGACATGCTCCGATGCTTGACCCTCTACGCGAAACGATACGGTTGGAGTACGCGCCGTGCCGGGTGGTGGTCCATACAGCGTCACGCCGTCGATCGACGAGAGTCCGTCCCAGAGTTGCGCGAACAGTGCGTCACCACGTGTGTGTAGCGCACGAAACACCGTCGCCAATTTTGTGCGACGTGACAGCGTGTTGTCTTCAGCGAGCGAGGCAAGAAAGTTCACCGCCGCAGCGGCACCGACGATGCCTTCGTGATTTTGCGTTCCAGTTTCCAGAATTTCTGGTACGAAATCTGGAGCTGGCTCGAGACGTGGTAAATCCAGTGCGGCTGTTGCGTCGTGTCGACCGTAGCACACGCCGATGTGTGGACCGTAGAATTTGTATGCGCTGCACAAGACAAAGTCAGCGTCGATCGCTTTTGCGTCGACGAGTGCGTGCGGCGCGTAGTGGACTGCGTCGACGACCGTGACCGCTCCAACGGCGCGCGCCATCGCAACGAGCGCGGCCACATCGGTGACGGTGCCAACGATGTTTGACGCGGCACCGATAGCGACGACCTTTGTGCGCGGCGATAGGAGCTTCGCGAATGCGCCCTCTTCGTGACGGAACGTTTTCAGATCGAACGGAAGCCAGCGCAGTATCGCGCCACGCTCCTTCGCGAGTGCTTGCCACGGCGCAATATTCGCGTGGTGATCGAGCTCGGTGACGATGATTTCGTCGCCTGGGCTGAGCGTGCGGCCAATCGCACGCGCAATGTGAAACAAAATTGTGGTCATGTTGGCGCCGAACGAAATTTCGTCTGGGCCAGCGCCGAGAAAATCTCCCAACGCAGCGCGTGAGGCATGCAGCAGTGTGTCGGTTTCTTTACTTGTTGGGTATGACCAATGCGTGTTTGCGTTGTGACTCAACAGATAGTCACCGATCGCGTCAACAACGGTGCGCGGCACTTGCGTACCGCCTGGTCCATCAAAGTACGCGACGGCATTTGCACCTTCGCGTCGCGAGAGGGCTGGGAAATGTGCGCGCACTCCTTCAGTGTACGCAACACGTTCAGGCTTTGTGCTGCTCTGTGCTGCAACCATTGTACTGGTCATGCGGAAACTCCTGTGCCCGGATGAATTTCGGCGCCGCCCATGCGCTCGACGACGCGGGTGGCCTCGACATGATCGGCCAATTCGCCAAGTTCGTTGTGCGCCATGCGGAAAAGCTCCGCCGTGAGTTGCAGCAGCGGGGATGGAACGTGTTGCTCGCGTGCCAGATCGGCGGCGATCGCTACATCTTTGTCGAGCAGCGCCAGTCGAAACGTACGAGGAAACTCGCGCGTGAGCACACGCTGCGGAAAGAGATTCATGCTCGTGTTGCTGCGTCCGCTAGAAGCATTGATGACCTCGAGCGCCACATCGGCCGAGACTCCGGCCTTCTGCAATGCCACGAGCCCTTCCGACAAGCCCCAAATGTGCATCGCAAGCATCGCGTTATTCACGGCTTTCAGTGCGTCGCCCGTACCAACCACGCCACAGTGTACGATGCGTTCCCCGAAGCATTCGAGGACCGGTCGGACGCGTTCGAGCGTCGCACGGTCGCCACCCACCATAACGGTGAGCGTGCCCTGAACGGCACCAACGACTCCGCCGGAGACGGGTGCGTCCAGAAAGCCGATGCCGTGTTCCGCGAACCGCGTCGCCATGCGACGCGACGTTGCCGGGTCACCCGATGTGCAATCGACGAACACCGCGCCTGCGGGCATCGTCTCGAGTATCCCGTCGGGCCCGTCGAGCAAGGACTCGACGTCGCGTGAAACGGGCAGGCAGCTGATCACGACGTCGCGGTTGCGCGCTGCGTCGGCCGGTGATGTGGCAACGCGCGCGGGTGTTTCCGCAACAAAGGCGTCGGCACGGACACGCGTCCGATTCCACACAACGAAATCAAATTCGTCGCGCGCCAGGTGACGTGCCATTGGTGCGCCAATGGCACCGAGGCCGAGGAATGCAACGCGAGGCATGCGGTTGTCGTGGGAGAAGGCGCTGGATTCGGTGCAGGTTGCTTGACATGCCCGAAGCGAGAGTCAAACATGCGTCGTCAGCGTCTCGGAGAGGAGGTGAGTCCGTGAAAAATCTCAAGATTTTTGTCCTCGTTGACGCCAGTGGTGTGGCGCAATGAGTGTTGCAAGTGCACGTACTCGCGTCCAATTCACTCTGGATGGACTCGTGGCGATCCACGCTGTTCGCGCAGTGCGGACGGCGCTGACGGTGGTGCCGGGTGTGGTGTTTGCGGAGGTCACGATGGCGGGCGTAGTGCTTGAAATCGAAGGGACCGTAGATGCTGGCCTGCTTCGTACGACGCTAGAGCACGCGCTCGATGCGGTTGGGGTGCAAATCGTGACCCTGAGCATCGCGCCGGGGCGTATTCTCCCACTCGCGTAACGGATGAAAAACGATGTGTCTGGCAGCTTCTTGCGCTGGGGTGTTCAGGCTACCTTGTGCTCTGCAGTACCCACTCGCCGCCTGCTCTGCCTAGACCTTTGATCGCCGCGCGGTGACGAGCCTTGCTCGCGCCGAGGGGGGGAACCGGATGACGCCACCCCAGAAAGAAATGAAACGGCCGTTTGCCGCATTGCTCGCGCCCGATCTCCTTGTGTTGCTTGAGGGATCGCCGGAGAGCGTCGGTCCGCAAACCGAAGAGATGCATCCGGCCGATCTCGCGGACATCGCCGAAGCGATGCCGGTGGAGAGAGTACGCGCGTTCCTGGCCGCCTTGTCCAGCGAGCGCGCGGCCGAAGTGCTGGAATATCTTGACGACGACTTGCGCACGCAGGTGCTCGAAGAGCTGACCGCACGCGAGGCCGCCGACATCATCGAAGAGATGACGCCGGACGAACGCGTCGACGCACTCGAGGAGCTCGACGAAGATACGGCCGACGAAATTTTGTCGGAGATGGGTGCGGAAGCGCAAGCCGAGACGGAGCGGTTGCTCGAGTACGATCCGTACACCGCTGGCGGTTTGATGACGACCGAGTTTGTGTCGGTTGCCGAGGATCTCACGGTGGAGGAAGCGTTGCGCGCCGTGCGAGCGATGGCGCGCGCAGGTCGGCGCGAGGCGATGTATACGATCTATACCACGGATACCAACGGTCGGTTGCACGGCGTCCTTTCGCTGCGCGAACTTTTAGCGGCGCCGGAAGGTGCATGTATTGCCGAGATCGCGTGGAGCGACGTCGTGAGTGTGTCGCCGGACATGTTGCAGGAAGAAGCGTCGCAGATCATTTCCAACTACGATCTCGTTGCGCTGCCGGTCGTCGACAAAGAGCGGCGATTGCTGGGCGTTGTCACGGTCGATGACGCCATCGACGTTATTCAGGAAGAGCAGACGGAAGACGCGCAGAAGTTTGGTGGCATGGAAGCCATCGAAGAGCCGTATATGCAAACGGCGCTGCCCATCATGATTCGCAAGCGGGCGGGTTGGCTGGCGGTGTTGTTCATTGGCGAAATGTTTACGTCAACCGCGATGCAGCATTATCAGGCGTCGCTCGAAAAATTGATCGTGCTGAGTTTGTTTATTCCGCTCATTATCAGTTCGGGTGGCAATTCTGGTTCACAAGCAACGTCGCTCATTATCCGTTCACTGGCGTTGCGCGAAGTGACGGTGCGCGATTGGTGGAAAGTGGCGATGCGTGAACTTCCCTCCGGGCTCGCACTCGGCGCGATTCTTGGCCTGATCGGCATCGGTCGCGTTTTGTTGTGGCAGTGGATGTTTGCGCGCGGTGTCCACGTCGGCGATTTCAACATCGCGTCGTGGCATATCCCACGTTTGAGTCTTGGCTACGACTACGGGCGGTACGCGGTGCGTATTGCACTCACCATCGGTATTGCGCTCGTTGGTGTCGTCACGTTTGGATC
>JAYTTR010000088.1:0-10659 GCA_043744935.1 Gemmatimonadaceae bacterium | reverse complement strand
GAGAAACCAACAGCCGGCCATCACCATGCGCGACACCCAAAAAAACAAGATCTCCGGGGCCGTGACAAGCACATCGCCCGGGAAAAATGCCTTGAGGTCGGCGCTATTCCGGTCGGGCCAGCCGAGCGTGGAAAACGGCCACAGCCACGAGGAGAACCATGTGTCCAGCACATCTTCGTCTTGACGCACCGGGCCGCCGCACGTGGGACAAAACAACACCACATCGCGCGATACAATTGGAGTGCTGCTTTCGGCTGTGCTGTTGCATGCGTCGCAATACCACACGGGGATGCGATGTCCCCACCAAATTTGCCGCGAGATATTCCAGTCGCGGATCCCTTCCAGCCAATTGACGTACACGGCCTCCCAACGGTCGGGCAAGATGCGCAACTGTCCATTGCGCAATACCGCAAGTGCCTTCTCGGCGAGCGGTTGCATGTGCACAAACCATTGATCGGATAAACGCGGTTCCACCACGGTATCGCAGCGATAGCAGTGGCGGACGTTGTGCAGATGCGGCTCAACGTTCACGAGCGCGCCTTCTGCGGCGAGCAATGCGACAATGCGATCGCGCGCGACAAAACGATCCAGACCGGAAAGCGACGCAGGCACGCGTCCGGCGGCGGCGTCTACTTCGCGTACAATGCCATCGGCATCGATGATGACTGGCATCGCTAACGCATGGCGCTTGCCCACATCGAAGTCGTTGGCATCGTGCGCCGGCGTAATTTTCACCGCACCCGAACCGAATGCCGGATCGGCGTAACTGTCGGCGACAATTGGAATACGCACACCGGTGATGGGCAGCACGAGATCACGACCGACAAACTTCGCGTAGCGCGCGTCCTCTGGATTGACGGCCACGGCGACGTCGCCCAGCATCGTTTCAGGACGTGTGGTCGTGACAGTGATGAACTGCGATGCGTCATCCGCCAGCAAATAGCGAATGTGATACAACTTGCCCGCAGTCTCCGTGAACTCCGCCTCTTCGTCCGACAACGACGTTCCGCAACGCGGGCACCAATGAATGACGCGATGCCCCTTGTACACGAGACCGCGTTCCCACAATCGCACGAACGCTTCGCGCACGGCAACCGAAAGTTCAGGTGAAAACGTGTAGGCGGTGCGCGTCCAATCCGCACTCGAACCCAACGATTTCAATTGGTGCAAGATCTCGCTACCCGTTTGCGCGACGAATTGCTCAACGCGTTGGACAAACGGCTCGCGTCCCAGATCAAAGCGCGTGTGCCCTTCGGCGGCGAGCTGCTTTTCCACTACGTTTTGCGTCGCGATGCCGGCGTGGTCTGTGCCCGGCACCCACAGCGCTTCGTCACCCGCCATTCGGCGCCAGCGAATGAGCACGTCTTGCACCGTGCTGTTGAGGCCGTGCCCCACATGCAACACTGCGGTCACGTTGGGTGGCGGCAACACAATCACGAAGGGTTCACGCGTTTCTGCACGCGCAGTGCTGGCGGTGAACACGCCATGCTCGGACCAACGGGAATACCACTCGGCCTCAGTAGCCGCGAAGTCGTAGTTGGACGGGAGCGAATTGGTGTCGGGCGTAGTCATGGCGGGAAAACTAAACGACGCGTCGAACCGCCAGTCGCTCCACCACGTTCTGTACGTCGGGGACCCCGCGCGCGAGCGTGACCGCGTGCTTCACTTCCGAAGCGGCGTGCACCCATCCGGTGAGTTCGATCGTCCCGTCTGGATTGGCGCACAGATCAATGGCCCGCACGCGCAGTATCGGATCATTGCGAAAGACTTCCAGCACGCGCGCTTCGAGATCGCGTTCGAGCGCTCCATCGTCCGTCTCATCGAAGGCGTCAATCGTTAAATCGGCGCTCTCGAATTTGTTGGTTTCGTGCATCGACGGACGGTTCAACAACGCGCGGGCCTCTCGTTTCCGGACAGCGGCACTGCGCTTGGGTGTGGGGCCGCCAAGGCGGTTTGATACCACCAGGGTCAGCACTGCTCCGGCGACCACGCCCGCGATGAGTAGCAACACCGCCGGCGCCGATGCGTTCTCTCGACGGCGGGCCTGCAATCGGGCTTCCTGCCGGGTCATGCGACGCTCGAAATGCCGTGGTGCCATGGACTTTCCTCTGGTGGCGCGGGTATCCACGCAACGATAAGTTGTGATAATAGCGCGGCGTAGCGTCGGGACCGATCCCGAGGCCCGTCGCGCGTGCAGTCTGTCCTTCTCCTGCCCGACACGCATGCTTGCCGGTTTGCCTTCTGCCGCCCCGCCCACGACGCTCGTACTGACGCTTCCCGATGGCTCCACGCGAGAGGTGCCATTTGGCACGGTGCCGCGTGACGTAGTGGCCACCATCGGTGCCCGGTTGCTCCAAGCGTCCATCGCAGTGGCTGTCGACGGCGAAGTGCAGGACCTGATGACCCCGCTGCGGAAGTCCGGCGCTTTTGTCGTGATAACGGACAAAGATCCGCGAGCCCTGGCCGTGATGCGTCACTCTGCCGCGCACATTCTTGCCACCGCAGTCCGTCGGTTACGCCCTGATGCACACATCGGGTTTGGTCCCGCCATTGACGACGGTTTTTATTACGACTTTGAAGTAGCGCAGCCGTTCACGCCGGATGATCTGGACGCGTTCGAGGCGGAAATGCGGAAGGTCATCGCTGAAAAATACCCCTTCGTGCGTGAAGAAGTTTCGTTGAGCGAAGCGCGGAAGCGTTTTGTGGATGATCCGCTCAAACTCGAACGTCTCAACGATTTCGAAGGAAGCGACGAAGTCATCTCCACCTATACAGACGGACCGTTTGTCGACCTGTGCCGTGGTCCACACGTCCAAGATTCGTCGTACCTCAAGCATTTTAAACTGCTCTCCGCCGCTGGTGCGTATTGGCGCGGTGATGAGAAGCGGCAGATGCTCCAGCGTATCTACGCAACGGCCTATTTTAGGAAAGAGGATCTGGACGCGCGGCTTCATCAGCTCGAAGAAGCGAAGAAGCGCGATCACCGCGTCCTCGGCAAGCAGCTCGATCTGTTTCAACTGTTCCCCGTGTCGCCTGGCGGGGTGTTCTGGACGCCAAAAGGCACCATGGTCTACAACACGCTCGAAGCGTTTGTGCGCGAGCGGCAACAAGACGTGTTTCGAGAAATCAAAACCCCGCTGCTCTATACGAAAAAATTATGGGAGCAGTCTGGGCATTGGGGCAAGTATCGCGAGAATATGTTTCTCGTACTCGACAAGGAAACGGGCGAGCACGACATGGCGCTCAAGCCGATGAACTGTCCGTCGCATCATTTGTACTACGCATCACAGCGACACTCGTACCGCGAATTGCCCATTCGGTATGTCACGTTTGACGTGCTGCATCGCAATGAACTTTCTGGTGCATTGTCCGGTCTCACGCGCGTTCGTCAGTTTGCGCAGGACGACTGTCATGTGTATTTGCGCGAAGATCAAATTGCCGACGAAGTGCAGTTCCTGATGAACTTCATTCTCGGCTACTATGATACGTTTGGTCTGACGGCACGCCTGAAGTTCGCAACGCGACCGGCCGAACGCATCGGGTCCGACGAGTTGTGGGATCGTGCCGAAGCGGCCTTGCGCTCGGCGCTGGAAACCACAGGCCGCGCGTACGAATTGAAGGAAGGGGACGGCGCGTTTTACGGCCCCAAAATCGACTTCGACGTCACTGATTCGATTGGGCGCGCGTGGCAGCTCGGTACGATTCAGCTTGACTACAACGCGCCCGAACGCTTCGACTTGCAATACACGGGCGAGGACAACGTGGCGCATCGTCCGGTCGTTATTCATCGCGCGGTAAGCGGTTCGTTTGAGCGTTTCATCGCGATCCTGATCGAACACTTTGCAGGCGCGTTTCCGGTGTGGCTCTCGCCCGAACAGGTGCGCGTGTTGCCGATCGCGCCCGATTACAACGAACACGCGGAAGCATTTGTGCGTCGCCTCAAGGCGGCGGGTATTCGCGCGCATCTTGATGCCCGCAACGAGACGCTCAACTACCGCGTCCGCGAAGGCGAGATGCAAAAAATCCCGTACATGTGTGTGATTGGACGACGTGAGGCAGAAGAGAATACCGTCGCGCTGCGAGTACGCGGCACCGGGAAGAAACAAGAAATGCTTTCGGCCGATGCATTCTTTGACCGCGTGGTCGATGAAGTGCGCACTCGCGCCCTTACGCCGCTGGCCGATATTCCGAGCGACGTCAGCGAGGCAACCGCGTGAACACCGGCTCTGCCACGTTGCTTGACGTCTTCGTTTTGGCTCCCGTTGGGTTGGTGGAAATTGACGAAAACGGTCGCGTTGAAGTGGCGAATGCGGCTGCTCGAAAGCTGCTTGCACCATTTACGCCTGGTGATACGCTCGATGACCTGTTCGCCGCGCTTGCGGCGGTAGCGCCCGATCTCGCTTCACGTGTACGCAGTTATGATGGTCCGCGCGGCGTCATCGTCGACTCGATGGAGCTATTGGCGCCTCAGGATGACAGTTGTGTCTACCTGTCTCTGGTAAAAGTGGCCCCGGGTCGTGTCGTAGCCGTTACGACTGACGCGAGTGGTCTCGCCGACGCGCGGGTGCAAGTCGCGCGGTTGCAGCAGCGCCTTCGCGCCGTGGAAGGTGCCGTGCGCGACTACGCAATTTTTACAGTCTCCGTGAACGGAACGATTGACTCGTGGAATGAATCGGCCGAGCGGGTGCATCAGTGGCCGGTCGCAGAAATTGTTGGGCAACCACTCGCCACGCTGCTGCCGGCGGACGCGAGCGCCGCCGCGCATGTGCAGGACGCTCTCAGTTTGGCGGCACGTGACGGATGGAGCGAAGAAGAAGGCGAGCGGGCGCGTCGTGACGGCAGCCCCTTCTGGGCGAATACGATTATCACAGCGTTGCGTGGTGCGAATGACGCGGTGCTGGGTTACTCCGTCGTCACCCGCGATGTGTCCGAGCAGCGCAAACTTGATGAAGTGACGCGTGATGATGCGGCGAGCACGACGGACTATCTCACGGGTGTTTCAACGCGCCGCGCCTTCTTTGACGTGGCGGGCTCCGAAGTGTCGCGTGGTCGACGGTACGGGCAACCATTATCGCTCTTGCTTGTCGATCCGGATCGGGTACGAGAACTCGTTGATGCGCACGGTGACGCGTTTGCCGACGAGTGGTTGCGCGCCATCGCTTCGGTGTGTCGACAGGAGTCGCGCACGACTGACATCGTCGGTCGTGTTGGTGGCGAAGAGTTCGCGGTGTTGTTACCCAGCACCGAACTCTCTGGTGGTCTCGTGCTCGCGGAACGTATTCGTGAGCGGATGCAACGCCACGTGTTTCAGGGTGAGCATCAGGGGGTGCGCTGCACGCTGAGTGTCGGTGTCGCCGAGTTGACGGATGATGTGACGAGTGTGGATGGGCTGCTGACGGCTGCTGCGACAGCGGTGGGGCGCGCAAAACAGGCGGGAATGAATTTGGTGGTGGGGTATGATGCCTAGGATTAGGGATTAGAGATTAGGGATTAGGGATCAGGGATCAGGGATGGTCAACGAATTCAGTTGTTGTGCGCATAACACATACAGACACAGCATTTTCCCCCGCTGCTGTTGCGCGTTCCGCCTCCTTCCTGCGTGACGTTTCCCCCATGCCCTCCCGCCGATGACATATTCTCTCGCAACGACAATCGCCCTGCTCGCGCTTCCGGCTTCCATTGCGCTCGCGCAGCGGCCGGCCGCGCCAACTGTTCGGTCCAAGGGTCCGCTCGTAGAGTTCGAAATGATGACGTGGCCCGAGGTCAAGCAGGCGCTTGCGGACGGAAAAACCACGGCATTGATCTACACGGGTGGCACCGAACAGCGTGGTCCGCAAAACGTGAATGGTGGGCACAACATCATGGGTCGCGCGATCGTGAAAGAACTTGCGATTCAGTTAGGTAACGCGATTGCGATGCCGGTGCTCCCGTACACGCCAAATAATGCCAGCGCCACGTTGCCCGGGACTATCGGCCTTACGCCAGATCTGCTCGGCGCCGTCCTTGAACGCGTCGCGGAACAGTCGATAGCGACCGGATTCAAGACCATCATTTTGATGGGCGATCACGGCGGTGGCCAAGGCGCAAAGGGCCCATATGCCGACGTGGCCGCAAAGCTCGAAGCGAAATACGCCGCACAGGGCATTCATGTGTTCTACTGCGACGAAGTCTATGCGAAAGCGCAGGGCGATTTCGACGTCTATCTCAAGTCGAAAAATTTGCCAGTGAGCGGACACGCCGGCATTCCCGACACCGGGGAGCTGATGTATCTCTGCGGCGCCGAATGCGTGCGACTCGAGCTCGTGAAAGATGCGCTGGGTGATTTGCCACCAGCACCAGGTGAAACGCGTGATCCGAACGCACCGCGCAAGAACAACGGAATTTCTGGCGATGCGCGGAAGGCCACGGCCGAGCTTGGAAAGAAGCAATTCGATATCAAAATCGAATATGGCGTTCGTCAGATCAAAGCGTTTCAGGCGGGAACGAAGTAAGGGTGCGCTACCGCGGGGATCAGTAAGCGCATCGACTATCTTTCATGTGGCTCCTCGGGATTCGGGGGGCCACGTGTCTTTCTTCCGCACTCCCTATGTCCGATCTCTCACGCCAACCGGTGATCGTGGGCGCTGCCCGTACACCGATTGGGCGATACCTCGGGGGGCTCGCCTCCCTATCTGCGCCGGAGCTTGGCGCCATTGCCATTCGCGCTGCCTTGCAACGATCTGGAGTTGCGGGCGATCAAGTGCAAGAAGTCATCATGGGGCACGTGCTTCAAGGTGGCACGGGCCAGGCACCCGGACGACAAGCGATGCTCAAGGCGGGTATTCCAGCCACGGTCTCTGCGGTCACCATAAATAAAGTGTGTGGCTCTGGGCTCAAAGCGGTGATGCTTGCAGCACAGGCGATCAAAGCCGGCGACGCCGAAGTGATTATCGCGGGTGGACAAGAGTCGATGTCCAATGCACCGCATTATGTCTTTGGCATGCGCCAAGGTGTCAAGATTGGCGACCAGACAATGGTTGACGGTATGATTCGCGACGGCCTCTGGTGTGGTACTTGTGATGTACACATGGGTGTACACGCGGAGTACACGGCGACCGCGGCGAAGGTCACACGCCAGCAGCAAGATGCATTCGCTGCCGAGTCGCATCGTCGTGCCATGGTCGCGCAAACGACCGGCAAGTTTGATGCGGAAATTGTGCCGGTCGAAGTTCCCGGTCGCAAAGGTCCGACTATCGTCAGCGTGGACGAAGGACCGCGCGCCGATACCACGGAAGAGTCGCTGGCGAAGCTCCGACCAGCCTTTCCATCCAAGGGTGCCGATGCAGCGACGCTCACGGTCACCGCAGGCAACGCATCGTCACTGAACGATGGTGCCGCCGCCGTTGTCGTAACGTCAGAGGCGTACGCGATTGCGCACGGACTCAAAATTCTGGCTCGCATTACCGGGTACGCGACCGGCGCCGGCAATCCGCAAGATCTTTTTTTCGCGCCAATCACCGCCGTGAAGAATTTGATGGCGAAGCAAGGCACTACCATCAACGACTACGATCTCATAGAGGCCAATGAGGCGTTCGCGTCGCAATCGATCGCTGATGTAAACGGTCTCGAGTTGAAAGCGGAGCGCGTCAACGTCAACGGTGGCGCTATCGCCCTCGGTCATCCCATTGGTGCGAGCGGCGCGCGCGTGCTCATTACACTCATTCATGCATTGGCCGATCGTGGCGCACGAACGGGACTGGCCACGCTCTGTCTCGGTGGCGGTGATGCGGTCGCGATGTCGGTAGAACGGGTCGGATAAGTGCTGCTTAAATCGGGGCGCGCTGCGGACCTGTCCGACAACGCGCCCTCGTTCTTCTACGCACCATCAGGCATGCTTCGTGTGCCGTGGCGACTGTTGTCGTTTGGCGTGTGCTTCGTTCTGGCGCAGGGAATACTTGGCGCTGTACTCGTGCCGGCGTTTGCGTCTCTGTCGCGCGTCGTTGGCGAGCCCGTACCCGCATATCCGTGGGTGCTGCTTGCGTCGGTATGCGCCGCAATGGTCGTCGCGCTTCGTTTCGTCGATGATGCGACGTGGTCGTCTGCCGGACTCGGCGCCGCCTCATGGCAACCGCGTCTTGTCGGCGAAGGATTCTTGCTCGGCGCGAGTGTCATGTTCGCGACGGCGTTGCTGTTGTGGGCAACCGGTGCTTTGCACGTTGACTCGATTGCCAAGGGCTTTGGCGACAGCGCGTCCGGCGTGCGTGCGTGGAACGGTGCGTCGTTGCGCATTGTGCTCTTGCTCGCGCCGGCCGCTTTATGGGAAGAGTTATTTTTTCGTGGGTATCTGTGGAGCGTTGCCGACGCGGCCGGTGGCGCGCGCATGGCACTGTGGAGCACGAGTGTGGCGTTCGGTGCGGTGCATTTGAGCAATCCGGGCGCCAGTGTCCGAACAACAGTGATGGTGATCCTGGCCGGGCTGTGTTTGGGCACAATACGCGAGCGGTTGCACAGCGTGCCAGCCGCGTGGAGCGCGCACGCCGCGTGGAACGTCGTGATGGCGGCCGTGCTCCATGTACCCGTGAGTGGACTTGCCTTTGCGACACCGGGATACCGCAGCGTGCTCGCTGCACCGGCGTGGTGGAGCGGCGGCTCGTGGGGCCCTGAAGGTGGAATCGCTGCCGCAGTTGTGCTGGGCGGCGCGCTGGTTTTCACGCAATTACGGAGCTCAGGTATATGACGGTAGGTCACGAAACGGACGCGTCGCTAGGAGCGATCACGAACGTCGCAGTGGTGGGCGCTGGACAGATGGGAAACGGCATCGCGCACGTCTTTGCAACCAGTGGTCATCACGTGACCATCATTGACGTGAGTGCCGATGCGCTGACGCGCGGTACCGAAACAATTGCGCGGAATCTTGATCGCCAGGTGAAGAAAGGGGCCGTGACTGCGGAGTCGGCGGCGGCGGCGATGGCGCGCCTGCACACATCCACATCGCTTGATGCGGTCGCCAACGCGCAATGTGTTGTCGAGGCCGCGACGGAACGCGTCGATCTCAAGTTCAAGATATTCGAAGAGCTGGATCGCTTAGCGCCGGCGGGCGCGATTCTCGCCTCGAATACCAGCTCTATTGCCATTACGGAAATTGCCGCGCGCACGAAACGTCCCGAATTCGTGATCGGCATGCATTTCATGAACCCTGTGCCCGTAATGCAGTTGGTGGAAGTGATTCGCGGGCTGGCGACGTCCGATGCCACCACCCACCAGGTGATGGCGCTCGCCAAGGCGTTGGGGAAAACAGCAGTGGAGGTGAACGACTATCCAGGTTTCGTGGCCAATCGGATTCTCATGCCGATGATCAACGAAGCCATCTTTTGTGTAATGGAAGGTGTTGGCTCCGTCGAATCCATCGACACTGTGATGAAGCTGGGCATGAATCACCCAATGGGTCCGTTAGCGCTCGCGGATTTCATTGGCCTCGATACGTGTCTCGCTATTCTCGAAGTGATGCACAAAGGCCTCGGGGACTCGAAGTACCGACCGTGCCCATTACTCCGCAAATATGTTGCGGCTGGCTGGTATGGCAAAAAAGCCGGCCGTGGTTTTTACACTTACTGATCACGCACACCACGCATGTCGCTCATACAGCTCAACGAAACACAACAGCAAATCCAGACGCTCGCGCGCGACTTTGCGGAGCGTGAATTGGCATCGCTGGCCGCAGAACGCGATCGCGAATCTCGCTTTGATCGCAGCATGGTGCGGCAGATGGCCGAACTCGGGTTTTTCGGCATGCTCACACCGGAAGTGTACGATGGTCTCGCGCTTGATGCGCAAAGCTATTTGTTGGCGCTCGAGGAAATTGCTGTCGTCGATGCATCAGCAGCGGTGTTGTTAAGCGTACACAACTCATTGCCGACACAGATGATTCTCAACTTCGGCACCGAAACGCAGCGCACGCGTTTTCTCGGTCCGATGGCGCGTGGCGAGGCAATCGGCGCGTTTGCCCTTTCGGAAGCAGAAGCAGGGTCGGACGCGGCGTCGTTGCGCTGCCAGGCCGTTCGCGATGGCGACGACTGGATACTCACCGGCACCAAAGCGTGGGTGTCGCATGGCAACGAAGCAGGTGTGATCTTGTGCATGGCGCGTACCGACACCGCCGATGCGCGACGCGGCTCGAAGGGCATTTCAACGTTTATTCTCACGCCCGATTTGCCCGGCTTTCAATTGGGCAAGAAAGAATCGAAGTTAGGGCTGCGCGCTTCACCGACGCTGCAAATTATTCTCGACGACTGCCGAGTGCCTGGTGATCGGCTCCTTGGTGATGAAGGGAAAGGACTGATCTACGCGCTCGGCTCGCTCGATCACGGTCGACTGGGCATTGCAGCGCAGGCCATCGGCATTGCGCGTGGGGCCCTGGAAGCGGCCATGCGTTATGCGATCGACCGCAAGCAGTTTGATCGTCCAATCACCGAGTTTCAAGCCATTCAGTTCAAGATCGCCGATATGGCGACCCGCATTACCGCCGCGCGCACGCTCCTGCATGCGGCCGCTGCAGCAAAGGATCGCGGCGAAAAAATCACCCGCTTTAGCTCTATGGCAAAACTCTTCGCCAGCGAAACGGCGATGTGGGTGACCACCCAGGCCATTCAGATTCTCGGGGGCTATGGTTACGTCACCGAC
>JAYTTR010000087.1:0-10693 GCA_043744935.1 Gemmatimonadaceae bacterium | reverse complement strand
GCTCCTTCAGCAATGAGTTTGCGCGTGCAAAAATTATCGAACGTTCGCGTCGTCGGAATGGCGACGTTTGTCCTGGTGATGCCAATCATTGCGCGTGCCCAACCCGATGGGGCTCGAGTCGCGTTCCGTGCTGGCCGCGCACTCGCGCTCGCTGGAAAACCGGATTCCGCGATCGCCGTCTTCGCCGCCGTTGGCACCATGGCGCTGGCAAGCGGTGATCAGGCAATGTCCATCGCGGCGGCTCGGGCCACGGCCGATGTTTACCTCGTATATCGGAGTTGTGCAGACTCGGCGGTGCATATTCTACGAGACGCCGTGGCGGCAGCACAGCCCGGTGATCGATCAGCAGCGGACGCGCTCGTCCGCGTGCTATCTGGTCGTGGTGATGCAACTGGCGCGCGCGCGGTCCTGGTGAAGGCGTACGCTGATGTGCCGTCCGTCGGTCGCAATATCACGCGCGAAAGTGTGACCTTTTTGCAGGGGATGGCCGCAGTGGAACGCGCGGCGAAGCACGAAGACGCTGCGTTCACCGCGCTCAGTTCTGCGCTCCAAATTTCGACGCGCATGCATGAACTCGATGTGCGGGACAGTGCGCCGCACGTGTCAGGCAACGTCACGGCCGAAAACGCGTGGGTGCTCTTCGATCTCGCGCAGTTGCGACTGCATGCAAAAAGCGCAGGCGTTGCTTCAGTGACGGCGGGGACGCGCCTGATGGACCAGCTCGCGACCGCATGGCCAACCGTCGACGATCCGGAGACGGTGCGCTTCCCCACGTCGCGCATCGGCGACCGACTGCTGCTCCTCGCCCGTGAGTGTGCAAAGAACGGAACCTCTTGCCCTGTGCCGAAACCAACGAAATGCTGATACCCCCGAGAATGCGGAGTTAGTGGGCGATGATTGGCGCAGCAATCGTGACCGCCGTGCCCTCAGTGATGTCGTCAGCCGGATTCACGATAAGCACGGCATCCCCCGGAAGCCCGCTCGCCACTTCCACTTCGGTGCCGTAGTCGCGCCCAAGTGTGATGCGCACAATATGCACGCGCCCATCGACAACGATAGCGAGTTGCGGCCCTTCCGCGCGCAGCATCAGCGTGTTGGCCGGAATGAGCATGGGACGCGTCGTGCGCTGCAGCACCAATTTCACTTGTGCATACATGCCGGGCAGGAGTTTGCCGGTGTTATTCGCAAGCTGAATTTCTGTGAGCAATGTGCGCGTGGCGGGATCGAGCGCGTTTGACGTGCGTGTGACGCGCCCCGTAAACGCACCTGCACCGAGCTCCTGCACGATGATCTCCGCCACCTGTCCAACGCGCACACTCGGCGCCGCATTTTGTGGAACGTTGGCGATGACACGCAGCGAGTCGGTTTGCGCGAGGGTAAACAGCGGTCGAACAGTGGCATTCCCGCCCGGGGCAACGAGGGCGCCGACATCCACGTTTCGTGCGGTCACCACGCCCGCAAACGGCGCGAGAATACCGCCGAAATGCTTCAGCGCCGTGAGACGTTCAACATTTGAGGCAGCGGCACTCGCACTCGCACGCGCGGCGTCATACGCACCCTGTTTCTCGTCGAGCTCCTGCCGAGTGGCGACATCCTGTTGAGCGAGTCTACGCCATCGATCAAGCGTCGTACGCGTGAGTTCGGCCGTTGCTTGTACTTGGGCGAGGGTAGACTTGGATTGCGCCAACTCCTGGTCGAGTTCCGGTGTTTCGATCTCCGCCATGGCTTGCCCGGCCTTCACACGCGATCCCATGTCAACCAGCCATCGTTTCACGTACCCACTCGTGCGCGCATACAACGCGGTTTCGTGCAATCCGTACATCGTGCCAGGCACCGTCAGCGATTGTGTCGAGTCACCAAGACGGGCGCGCGCAACTGTGACGATCGGTTGCGCTGCAGACGTCTGCGTCGCTGCCGCCAACTGTTTTGCTCGAGAAAGTCGCGGCAATATTCCCGCTGCGAGCAACATGGCGATCAACAGGACCACGCCAAGAATCATCGCCATCCCACCACGACGGGCGCGAGGATCTGCGCCCGACGAACAGAACACGCTGCGAGAATGCACCGAGAAATCAATCGGGGTCATGCCTTACGCTCATTTTCCGGAGTCATCGTTGTTCGCGTCGCAACGTCGGTGCGACCGCGCAACGCACTGAACGCAATCGGCACGATGAACAACGTGGCCAGCGTCGCCACACTTAGTCCGCCGATCACCGCGCGACCAAGTGGTGCGTTTTGCTCGCCACCTTCGCCATATCCAAGCGCCATCGGCAGCATACCAATGATCATGGCGAACGCGGTCATCACCACCGGGCGCAGACGCGTATCACCGGCTTCGAGCGCAGCATCGTACGCACTGACGCCCGCCAGTTGTCGCTCGCGCGCGAATGAGACGATGAGAATGCTATTGGCTGTCGCGACACCGATGCTCATAATGGCGCCCATTAAAGACGGAACACTGAGCGTCGTTTGCGTGGCAAAGAGCGCCCACACAATGCCAGCGAGTGCACCCGGCAACGCGGTGATGATGATGAACGGATCGAGCCACGATTGGAAATTGACGACCATCAGCAGGTAGACAAGCACCACCGCGAAGGCGAGGCCAAATCCCAAACCGCGAAACGCCGTGCGCATACTTGCCACTTGCCCTCGCATCGCGATAGTGGTGCCGCGCGGCAGCGTTGGCGTGACGTCGGCGATGATCCGGTCGACCTCACTCGCGACGGCGCCAAGGTCACGATCTTGCACGTTCGCAAATACATCAAACACGCCCTGCACATCGTAATGGCTGACGTTGGCGATGCCGGTGCGCCGTGAAACCTCCGCGACATTTTCCAACGTTTGTGCGCCGCCAGCGCTGGTGCCGGACGACAGGATTGGCGCGCTCGTGATGCCTTCGAGTGAGCGAATGCGCGATTGCGGTGTTTGCACGTTCACGCCGTACTGCACGCCATTTTGCGGATTCAGCCAGAAATTTGGCGCTGCCTGCCCACTTGATGCGAGCGCGACCAGCAAATTATTCGAGACGTCACGTTGTGTAAGATTCAGCTCCGCCGCGCGGTCTCGATCAACGGTGACAAACAGTTCAGGCGCATTGAGAAGCTGCTGCACATACACGTCGGCCGCACCAGGAATCTTTCGCACACGCGCCTCGATTTGGCGCGCAATCTCATAGTTCTTTGTTTTGTTGGAGCCGAGCACCTGCACGTTGATCGGCGCCGGAAGGCCAAAATTGAGAATTTGTCCAACGATATCCGCGGCTTGGAAAAACACGGTGACTTGCGGAAATTCTGAGTGAAGTTGTGTGCGAAGCGCGCGCCGATAGTCTTCCACCGTTCCATGACGGTTGCCGGAAAGACCGATCAGAATATCGGCATCTGTGGAGCCAATGGTCGGGTTATCACTGAATGCAAGATTGGCCGCTCCCGATGACGTAATGCCAATATTGTCGAGGATGAGCGCCAACTCGTCCGGCGGAATAACCCGCCGAATGCTGCGCTCAATCGCCGCAACGTACTGTTCCGTTGCCTCCACTCGCGTTCCAACCGGCGCCCGCACGTGCAGTCGGATTTGACCCGCGTCAACACTCGGGAAAAAGTTTTGCCCGAGGAATGGAATAAGTGCGCACGACGCCAGGACGCCACCGGCAAAAAGTGTCACCACTCGGCCGCGATGCGCCAAGGCCGATTGTAGCGACAGGCGATATCGCGCGCGCCACCGATCAAACGCTGCGTCGAAGCGCAGGTGAATTCGTTCCATCGGCCCCGCAGCACCGTGATGATGGGCCTCGTACTGCAGCGCATACCGCACCAGCGTCGGGACAAGCGTACGCGAAATTGCGTAGGATGCGAGCATCGCGAACACCACGGCCATGGCCAACGGTGCAAACAACGACCCCGCTGCGCCGCCGAGGAAAAAGATGGGAACGAAGACAATGCAGATCGACAATGTCGACACGAGCGTTGGGACCGCAATCTGTTGCGCCCCTTGCAAGATGGCTTCGTCAATTGCTATGCCACTTTCCAGCACACGATGAATATTTTCGATGCCGACGGTGGCGTCGTCAACAAGCACACCAACGGCCAATGCCAGTCCGCCGAGTGTCATCACGTTCATGGACTGTCCGAGAGCACTCAGCGCGATGATTGAACTGAGGATGGACAGCGGAATGGACAGGGCGACAATGAGCGTTGAGCGCCAACTGCCGAGGAACAACAAAATCATCGCTGCGGTCAGCAATGCGGCAATGAAGGCTTCGTTCAGCACCCCCTTGAGCGCAGCGACCACGAACAGTGATTGGTCAGCGAGCACTTCGACGTTGAGTGCTGGCGGTAACGTTGCGAGAATACCTGGCAGCGCAGCGCGCACGCGCCGTACGACGTCTACCGTAGACGCGCCACCGGACTTGAGCACCGTGATCAGTGCGCCACGTTTACCACTGCGACGCACAATGTTGGTCTGTACTGCGTATCCGTCACGCACCTGCGCGACGTCGCGAACACGTACCAGTGCGCCGTTCACGATTTTTACTGGCAGATCGTTCAGTGCGTCGGAAACGTCCGGACTGCCATTCATGCGCACCGCGTACTCGCGATCTCCAATTTTTGCGGTGCCAGACGGCAGAATGAGATTCTGCGCATTGATGGCTGCGCTGACGTCGCTCGGAGAAATGCCCCTCGCAAGCAACTGTTGGGGGTCAAGATCGACATTGATGAGACGTGCCCGACCACCGTACGGTTGCGGCACACTCGCGCCTTGCACGGTAGCCAATTTCGTACGAATTCCGTTCGAACCTATATCGTACAACTCCTGTTCACTCAGCGTCGCACTGCTGAGGACAAGCTGGAGCACTGGCACATTGGACGCATTGAAGCGCAGAATAAACGGTGCCGACGCGCCTGGAGGCATGATGCGCAGAATGGTTTGCGACACCGCCGCAAGCTGTGCGACTGCCGCTTCAATTTTGGCCTTCGGTTGAAAAAATACTTTGATGACCGTCACACCCGCCAACGACTGCGACTCTATATGCTCGATGTCGTTTACGGTCGTCGTGATAGCGCGCTCATAGACCGTGCCAAAGCGCCGTTCCATTTCTTCGGCGGGGAGTCCATTGTACTGCCAAATGATCGACACCACCGGGATGTCGATTTCTGGAAAGATATCGGTGGGTGTGCGCACAATAGCCAGCACGCCGAAAATGACGACGAGCAGCGCACCAACGATAAATGTGTAGGGGCGCCGAAGCGCGAGCTGAACGATCCACATTTTCTCAGTTACGCAAATCGACGCCTAAACGTTGCCATGACTGCCGTCCCGCGCAGCGACGCAATTGGCTGTCGCATCCTATCGTTCGTATGTGGCAATCAATTCGCGCAACCGATTGAGAATTTCCGGCGTCAGCTGGTCCCACGTGAACCGAAATCCCCAATTGCCGGTGGGTCGTCCCGGCATGTTCATGCGTGCTTCACTGCCGAGCCCGAGCAAGTCTTGCATGGGAATGAGTGCGGTGTTTGCGACGGATGCGAATGCGGCACGGATGAGCGCCCAATGCATGTCGTGCCCGTCGGTATTCAAATAGCGCAGTGCGTACGCTTTCTCGAGCGCAACGGCGGCGGGGTTGCGTGTGGAGTCCGTCGTGCCTGATGATGTCCACCACCCGACCGTGGTGTCGTTGTCGTGCGTGCCGGTGTACACCACAGTGTCGCGCGAGAGACGATGCGGTGTAAAATCGGTCGCCTTGCCGTCTCCGCCGAACGCGAATTGCAAAATGCTCATGCCCGGGAAACCGAGTGACTCACGCAGTGCTTCGACCGCGGGTGTGATGACACCAAGATTTTCCGCGACAATGGGGAGTGGTCCGAGGGCATTCGTAACAGCCTCGAACAGTGCCGCCCCTGGTCCCTCAACCCAGCGACCGTGTTCCGCGGTAGTTGCAGCCCCGGGCACCTCCCAATACGACTCGAAACCACGAAAGTGATCGATGCGCACCAGGTCAAACAGGCGAAATGACGCACGCATACGCTTGACCCACCACGCATAGTGGTCAGCGCGATGTGCCGACCACGCGTAAAGCGGATTGCCCCACAACTGGCCTGTTGCACTGAAGTAGTCGGGCGGCACGCCGGCTTGCACACGCGGATATCCACGGTCATCGAGGTCGAACAATTCACGGTTCGCCCAAACGTCGGCCGAATCGTGCGCCAGATAAATGGGCACGTCGCCCATCAGGTGAATGCCGCGCGCCGTCGCGGCTTTTTTGAGTGCGAAAAATTGCGCAAAGAAAAAATATTGTTCGCGCTGCACACGTTCAATGGGCGCGGCAAGTGTCCGACGCCAGTGGTCGAGCGCAGTCGGATGCCGCGCGGCTGCTTCTGGCTCCCACTCCGTCCACGTGGTGCCGTTGTGCGCCTGTTTCAGCGCGATGAACAGGGCGAAGTCGGCGAGCCATGTCGCATTGGCTGCCACGAATGCACGATAGCGTTCGTCAGGGACAAACCGCGCCGTTGCCGCTTCGAGTAATGCGCGCTTGTGCGGAATCACTCGACCAAAGTCGACGCGGTCCGATGGAAATTCGACGGAGACCGCGACGTTCGTTGGCGCGGGGACGTCGATCAAAAGCGGGTTACCCGCGAAGGCCGAAAAACACTGGTATGGTGAATCCCCATACCCGGTTGGCCCCAACGGCAGCATTTGCCACATCCGGACACCTGAAGCCGCCATCACGTCGAGGAAACGCAACGATGCCGCGCCGATGTCGCCAATGCCATTGGGACTTGGAAGGGACGAGGGGTGCAAGAGTACGCCGGCAGCGCGAGGGAGCGTCATACAGACAACGCTATGGGACGTTCGCAGCGTGTTCAACTGCCCGTTGCATTCCGCGTGAAAGAGCGCGATCCTCTGCGCACACCCCTAACAGGAGTATTTCATGCGTCGTTCATCGATCTTTGGTGTTTCTGCTCTGCTTGCACTGTCGTCGTCTGCGGCTCTCGCCCTCGTGCTGCATGAAAAGTGGAGCGGTATGGTCATGGGGAAAGACGGTTCGGCAATACACGGCAGCGCGACTATGAAGGCCGGTAAAGAAGCGAACACCACCGACGTCATGCTCAAATTGTCGGGCGACGCGGCGGCCGGTGCGCGCCCGTGGCACGTACATATGGGCAGCTGTGCGAAAGCGGGCGGCGTATTTGGCGGCGGCAAGTCGTACACGGCTGTCGCGATCAATGCCAAGGGCGCGGGCAAGAGCAAGGCGACGCTTCCCGTCGCGTTACCCGACACGGGCATGTACTACGTCAACATTCATGAGTCAGCGACGATGATGGCGAAGATCGTTGCGTGCGGCGACCTCAAGAAAGCGAAATGAAGATATGGCACGTGTTCGGATTGGCTGCTGCGTTGGCCGCGCCCGCTCGGGCGCAGCCTGGCGCATCGTCCGATCCGAATCTTCAACGCATTTGGCGACTCGGCATGGATAGTTCCCATGTCAAACAGCTTTCACAAACGTTGTTCGATTCGATTGGGCCGCGCTTGACCGGAAGTCCGGGACTGACGTCCGCGAGCGACTGGGTGATGCGCGAATACAAGGCATGGGGCATCGAGGCCAAGCGGGAGCCGTATGGCACGTGGCGCGGTTGGCGTCGGGGCGTTTCGCATATCGATCTCATGGCGCCCCGCGTTCGGTCGCTCGAAGGCACGATGCTGGCATGGAGTCCAGGCACAAACGGCGTTCCCATTCGTGCCGAAGCGATCGTGCTGCCGATGTTCAACGACAGCACAGAATTCGTGAAGTGGCTGCCGCAAGCGAAGGGGAAAATTGTGTTGCTCTCACCGGCGTATCCGACGTGTCGTCCGTCGGAAGACTGGATCAAGTTTGCGACACCGGAATCGAAAGCGCGCATGGACACGGCGGTTGCGCAGACGTTGAAGGACTGGACCATCATGACCGGTGCGGATTTGCGTCCGGACAGTTCCAAATTGTATCGCGGCACTGGATACGCGTTGGCACTCGGCACTGGTACACTTGGTATGCGATTGGAGAAGGCCGGTGTTGTTGGCATGATCTCGTCGCGTAACAAATTAAGTGGCTTTGCAAATCCGTTTGCGGCGCAGGGTGGCGGACAGTTTCCAACCGGTGGCGGACGTGGCGCGGGCGGCGGTGGCGGCGCTGTTGGTGGTCGCGCCGGTGGCGGTGCGAGTGAGCGCGGCGGTGGTCCCGCCACGAGCCTCGCAGCGGCAGCACAAGTGCGCGGCGGATTTGTCGCACCAGGTGGTGCGGGCGGATGGGGCGTGATGGAAGTGTTCGAGACATATAACAAAATCGCACCTGCCGTGACGCTCACCTGCGAAGACTACGGGCTGGTGTATCGCCTGGCGGAGAACAAACAGAAGCCGATGGTGCGCTTGGATCTTGATGCGTCGTTGCTTGGCGAGCAACCGGCGTTCAACACGATCGGCATGATCAAAGGCGTCGAAAAACCCAACGAATACGTGATGCTGTCAGCGCATTTCGATTCGTGGGACGCGTCTTCCGGCGCGACGGATAATGGCACTGGAACGATGATGGCGATGGAAGCGATGCGTATTCTCAAGCAAGTGTATCCGCATCCGAAACGCACGATTATGGTGGGACATTGGGCCAGCGAAGAACAGGGGCTCAACGGATCGACCGCGTTTACCGAAGATCATCCGGAGGTCATGAAAGGATTGCAAGCGTTGTTCAATCAGGACAACGGCACCGGTCGTGTGCAATCGCTCTCCTCATCTGGGCTCACGGACATCGGGCATCATCTCAAGACCTGGTACAACCAGTTGCCAGCGTTTTACACCGATAGCATGAGCTCCAATGTGGTGTCGTGGAGTTTCAACGACATCCCAACCGGCAACCCGGGCGGTACCGACGGTGCGGTGTTTGCATGCTTCGGCACACCATCGTTTGGCATGGGTGCAGTGGGCTGGAACTACAGCACGTACACATGGCATACAAACCGCGACACGTATGACAAGGTTGTATTTGATGACCTCAAGCACAACGCAACACTGGCGGCCATGATGGTGTATCTGGCCAGTGAAGATCCAGACTTCATCAAGCGTGATCGTTCGCCGGGTACGTGGCCTGCCACGTGGCCGGCAAACTGTGGCAAGGTGCCACGCAAGACGCGTCCACGGCTCTAGAACAACGCATACGTGATATCGATTGACCTCCGGGACCGAGTCGCGACGCGACTCGGTCTCGATATCGCGCAGCCCCTCGATCTTGCGGGGCTGCGCGCGTTATATGCCGCGTGGTGTCGCCGTGTACCGTTCGATAACGTGCGAAAACTCATCGCGCTGCGGAACGGTGTAGCGGGGCCGCTGCCCGGCACTGACGCAACAGACTTTCTCGAAAACTTCTTGCAGCACGGAACCGGTGGTACGTGCTGGTCCAGCAGTAATGCGCTGTTCGAAATGGTGTATGGCGTTGGCTTTACCGCGCGTCGTGTCGCAGGTTCGATGCGCGACGTGGGTGTGCCGGGGCATGGCTCGATCAAAGTGCTGATCGACGGCGTCGATTGGCTCGTGGATTCTTCGATGCTCACGATGTATCCCATTCCAATCGGTGACACCCTGCATGTCGATCGCCATCCAATCTTTGGCGTCGAAGTAGAGCCAGGCGTGGGCGAGCACGCCGGCACGCACGTAGTGTGGTTTGATTCGCCGCCGCATGAGGACTACTTCCCGTGCCGATTGCTATTAGATCCGGTCGATTTCGATTTTTATGTCGAGCGTTACGAGATTTCGCGCACGAAAGGACCGTTCAATCATCACCTGTCAGTGCGGTACAATCGCGGTGATGCGCGGAGCGTGTTGCAAGGGCACACGCGACATCGACAAACGATCAATGGCGTTGAGTCGGTTGCGCTCTCCCGCGACGCGTTGTGCAACGAACTGCGGGATGTCGTGGGAATGTCGACTGACATCGTCGCGCAGTGGGTGGAGTGCGGCGCACTCGACGCAGCATATGAGCCGTACGCGGGCCCGACACCGGCTCCGTTGGGGACACCGCCATCGCGTCGGTAGTTGTGGCGGCCCCCACATTGCGAGCGCCCTTCGAGCGCGCCATTCAACTGATCTGCATCGATCTGGACGGCACGTTGGTTGGATCGGGCGGTGTGGTGCATCCAGAAAACTGGATCGCCGCGCGCGAGGCACGTGACGCCGGAATACAGCTCGCTATTTGCTCGGGTCGGCCAAATTTTGGACTCGCGCGTGACTACGCTACACAGATCAACGCAGCGGGCTGGCACAGTTTTCAGAATGGCGCAAGCGTCGTGCGTCTGGCTGATGGTACGTCGCGCTCTACGTACCTGCCGATGCATCTCGTCGACGTGTTGAAAGCGCGTGCGCACGCGACCGGATTCACATTGGAGCTCTATACTGATGATGAATTTGCTGTTGAGAGTAACTCCGACCGCGTGCGTCAACATGCGGCACTACTCGGCGTACCGTATATGCCTCGTCCGTTTCACTCCTTGGACGGTGACATTGTGCGCGCACAGTGGCTGTTGTCGCATGCGGATGCTGCGCTGATCCTGGCCGAGCCGCACGATGGGCTTGAGATGTCACCGTCCACTTCGCCCGTGATGCCCGATACCACTTTTGTCGGGATGACGTGCGCGGGTATTACGAAAGCAACGGCGGTGCGTGCGATTGCGGCCGA
>JAYTTR010000086.1:0-10704 GCA_043744935.1 Gemmatimonadaceae bacterium | reverse complement strand
TTTGGCTTGGTAGAACGCCCACTGATCCGAGGCCTCGGACTGCAATCGCGTTGCCTCAGTTTTGAGCACGAGCGCCTCGTTTGCGGTACCGCCCGCCTTGAGCGCCGCCACTGACGCGAAAGCCGCGAGGAGTGCGGTGGACAGCGCGATGGCACGGAGAAACCCGCCGCCCTCGCGCTCCAGTTCCTCCTTGACGGCCTCATGCAATTTGTCGGTGTCGATCTCGATCTCGTCTGGCATCGGGGTTTGGTGGACGTTTTTGAGTGTGAAGTAAGCACGCTGAAGCGACTGCGATTGCTATAAGTACCGGAGATTAACCCGCAATCCTGGCACCAATGCCGGCCCACGGTCACGGTTGTATCCTGGATTCGCAATCGCTTGCAGGTCCGCCGTGATCTGGCACCCGACACGCGGCTGCAAGCGATAGTATGCCTCACCGATCCATTCGTGGGCATATGCAAGTTGACCGTCACCAAGCAAAAAGCCTTGGCCACCGGCGGCGAGATAGTCACGATGCGGACCGGATAGACCATGGGCGACAACGGCAACCGCAAGTATGTCGACGGCGCGCCCCCAACGAGCGCCGCTCAGTTGGCCCCCAGCGCTGACATGCTGATCCACTTCGGTGAACGCGAAACTTTCGGTCCGACCATCATTGCCGCCGAGCCGCATCCACACGCCGGTGTCGCCGCTGTCGGCCACGGGCTGCTCGACGCTCACACCCCAGCCGCTCTTGCGACGCCCTGGTTGGTCGTCCGCGACAATGTCCGGCACAACATCGATCACCTTACCGCGCGCAAGCGCCTCGCGGTAGATGCCCATCCGCGCATGATTCACGTACGCGAGCAGGCGTACGGTTGGCGCACGCATGCCGAAGTGACCCACTGCCGGCGTGACTGTCAATTCGAGTTGATCACCACGGGCACGCAGAAGATTGGCATCGAACACATTGCCGTTGGCCAGCGTCGGCATCTGGAAGCTGCCGACGCGGATCGACCATCGCGGCATGATCAACACGGCAGTGGCACCGTTCGTGTACCCGCGCGTGTCGGCGGCAAAGTCCCACGCGGTGTTTTGGAAAAGTCCCCAGTTCATGAACTGCGAACGCGTGCTGTTCGCGTAGCGATTGAGGTCGAATATGTCACTGGCCGCGAGCTTTCCCGCCGTGACTTCGATGCGATGCGCTGACGTGGCGCTCGGCAGCTGGTCGGGTGCGCGGTCGGTGACGACGTCGCGTTCGTGGTCAAACGCATGGACCACGCGAATAAACGCGCGGGCTACATACGGTCCACTTCCAAGATCGGCGGACCCTTGCCGAATCACGTCGCCGTTCGTGAGGCCGCCGAGACCGACGGTCCGGCTCACGCCGCGTCCACGTACCATCTCAATATCCAAATATGCGTCGACCAGCGTACGCGCGGTCCGCGACTGCCAGGGCCGCATGCCGAAATAGACGCCGTAGGTGTGACTGACCGCGCGATCGCCTTCGGCCGAAAGGCTGTTGGCCCCGCTGTACGGGCTATGGAACGCTGCGAGCGACTGCGCGATCGCGTTCAATTGCGCGCCGAGCACGCGGGGCGTCCACGAGCGCGCGTGGCCATTGTCGCTTGTGTCGCGCTCGGGCGGAATGGTCGGCGGCGATACCTGCGCGCGCAGGATCGACCCGGCGTAGCAGAGGGCTATCATAGCCACACTCCACGAGCACACCCGACGAATGTGGCGCTGCGGTGTGAAGGTCGTTACGTGATGGTCGCACGTCGACCGTCGCGGCGTGCTCATCGCAGGTACTTCTTGATCACGGAAACCAGATCGTCGGCCGCGCGCGCTTCGGTGGCGGAGGGCTTCCGGCGCGCGTCGATCATGTGTTCGCGCACGTGGTCCTCGAGGACTTCGGCCATGAGACCATCAATGGCGCCGCGCACCGTCACAATGCGTTGCATGACATCCGTACACGCTGCATCCGCTTCGAGGGCACGCAGGACCGCCGTGAGCTGCCCGAGCGTGCGCTTCGTGCGATTCATCAGCCGCATTTTGTTGGTGACGGTGTGTTCCATGTGGAGTGCGCTCCGGCGCGCGATCGGTGACGAGCTTACGTATACCCAACGGGGTATATGATATACCCAATGGGGTATACTCGGCAAGTGCATGCGGTTGGTGCGCCGTCACGCGAGTCACCCCTGCCATCCGTTCTCGGTACCATTTCGAGTCTGTAATGTCGGCAGCGCACGGAAACGATCACACGCTCCACGCATCGAATCGAATCGAATCGAGCATTAGACGTGTTCGCATCCCGAGGTTACGGAAGACGTGAGTCAGATGTGGCGGTATTTACGTCGATCATGTCGGAGATGATGTCTCGGCATGTTCTTGCGGCCAATATCGCAAACGTTCGCGCGCACATTTTATTCGGATGCCGGCACGGTGACCACGACGCCAACGACTCAGGTTCTACCTCCGAAGTGCGTCACTCGTGTGTACCCCAGTGCGGATCATCAACTGCGGTTGCGCCAGTCGGCGTGGGTGCGTGAGCAGTCGCGATCGATTTGGAGCGCATTGGGGACCGGTGTGATGCGCGGTGAGTGCCAAAGACTTCTTGCAGCGGCGCGGCCGAGTCTAGCGCCACGTCAAAGCCACTACAGCGTTCAACTGCGGGATCGTGCCACACGTCCAGCGCGGCGGCCACAGACTTGGGCTCGAGCAAGTGCATCGCGCGCGATCGCACGGTGGCGGCGCGCTCGCCGAGCCGTTGTTGCGACGGCGTCAGCGCCGTCGCCGAAAGATCGAGCAGGGCAAGATTGTTGTAGTCTTGGTCGAGCAAAGCGCCGACCGAGCGGGACGAGAATGAGGCGACGTCGATGATTGCAGCATTGCGATCATCAGCGAGCTTTGCAATGAAAGCGCCGCACCGACAGTTGTCGGTGCGGCGCTCGCAATTGCCCCTCCAGGTTTCGAACCTGGAACCTTCTGATTCAGAGTCAGACGCTCTGCCAGTTGAGCTAAGGGGCATCAGGGTCAGCCGTTTGGGCGTCACCGTTTCTGGCGAGCCACAAGATATCGACCCCAGAGCCCTTGGCGGTAGTGCCAGCCACGACGCGGGTACAGTGCAACGCCCCTATCTCCCACTCCCTCGTCAATCGCCCAGTACGTCGGCAAAAAACTTGTGTTGCAGGAGACGGTCGGCACGCAACGCGCGCACATCTCCCACCGGCAAAACTACACTTTCCGACGCACGCAATCAAAATGCAAGCGATACCATCACGTCGTTGGCGGGTCCTTCTGCCGCGTTTTGGAAACGCCCGACAATATGCCGATACCAACCAAAATGACACATGCGATCACGACGTACAGCGTTGGGACGCCAGCCACGACTAAACCCCATGCCACACCGCCGATCACGATCAAAAATCCGAGAAGGTAAAGCGGAAACGACATATGTATCTCCGGTAGCAGGAATGCTGAAGGGCAACGTCGTGCAATAGTGCAAAATCTGGTCCGCAATCAGCAACATGCCGTCTGTGAACGACTTACCCTTTTTTCACTTCCTTCGCCCAGGAATCCCGCAAACTCACAATGCGGTTGAATACCAACGCATCCGCCGTCGATCCCTCATCGCTCATGAAATACCCAGTCCGCTCAAACTGATATCGCGTACCCGCTGGATCGGCCGCGACACTCGGCTCAATGCGACCGTGCATCACCACGAGCGACTCCGGATTGAGCGCCGAAATAAAATCTGACCCTTCAGCAACGGCATCGGGATCGGCCTGCGAAAACAGTCGATCGTACAGGCGCACTTCGCACGGCAACGACTCCGTTGCCGATACCCAGTGGATCGTGCCCTGCACCTTGCGACCATCCGGCGCATTCCCACTCCGCGTAGCGGGATCGTACGTGCAACGCAACTCAATCACGTCGCCTACATCGTTTTTCACGACCTCCTGGCACGTGATCAAATATCCGAAGCGCAGACGCACTTCCTTGCCCGGTGCCAGTCGGAAAAACTTCTTGGGCGGATCTTCCATGAAGTCGTCGCGGTCCACAAACAGCTCGCGTGTAAACGGCACCAATCGCGTTTCGTTGCGCGCGTTATCAGGCGGAAACGATGCCGCCTCCATCTGTTCGACCTGCCCCACTGGATAATTCGTGAGTACGACCTTGAGCGGCTGCAGGACACCGAGCACGCGTGGCACAATGGTATTGAGGTCATCGCGAACAGCATGCTCAAACGTTCCGATCTCGACACGCGCATCTTTGCGCGCCACGCCGATCACGTCGCAGAATGCACGGATGGCTTCGGGGCGCACACCACGACGCCGCAAGCCGGCAATGGTAGGCATACGCGGATCATCCCATCCCGACACATGGCCCTCATTCACCAGGCGCAACAGCTTCCGCTTGCTGAGGACCGTGAAATCCAATTCGAGGCGCGCAAATTCCGTTTGCCGCGGTGGATTTTCAAAACCTGCTTCGTGCACGAGCCAGTCGTAAATTTCGCGATTATCCTTGAACTCCAGCGTGCACAGCGATCGCGTAATGCCTTCGATGGCATCCGACAATCCATGCGCGAAATCGTACAATGGATACAAACACCAATCGTTACCGCGCCGATAATGATGCGCGTGACGAATGCGCATGAGCAACGGATCACGCATGATCATGTTGGGATGGGCAAGATTGGCTTTTGCCCGCAAGACGTGCGCTCCGTCCGCAAATTCGCCCGCGCGCATACGCCGCAGGAGATCGAGATTTTCTTCGACACTTCTGTTGCGATACGGCCCTGCGACACCAGCCGAAGTGACCGTGCCACGTCCAGCACGAATCTCCTCTTCGTTTTGCGAATCGACGTACGCGCGACCTTTGCTCACCAATCGTTCGGCAAACTCGTACAACTGTTCGAAGTAATCGCTCGCGAAATACTCGCCGTCCCACTGAAAGCCCAACCACTGCACGTCGCGCTTGATCGACTCGACGTACTTCACGTCTTCCGTGAAGGGGTTCGTGTCGTCAAAGCGCAAGTGGCACGTGCCACCAAACTCGCGCGCGATGCCAAAGTTCAGGCAAATGGACTTGGCGTGTCCCATGTGCAAAAACCCGTTGGGCTCGGGCGGAAAGCGCGTGGTCGGTGCGCGACCAAAGCGGCCAGCGGCAACGTCATCCGCCACCATTTCCCGGATAAAATCACGACGAGGCGGGGCGGCGGGACCGGTAGATTCGGAAGCAGTCGTATCGGACACAGAGATGGCTGAGTGAGAGGTGCAGATGTAAGCTAACCCGAACAAGGTCACTTTCGTTACGGGCGTCGTCCTTGCAGTGTACGTCTCTCTATGCACTTCACTTTCCGGATTCCTCGCGCCTTCGCATTCGCGGCGCTCGCCCTCTTGCCACTCGCGGTCAGCGGCTGTCGAGCGGTGACCTTGGCCTATGGACCCGACATTGCGTCCGCGCGCGCCAATGCCGACGCTCTGCTCTCAGCGATCGAGCAGCGATTTACGCGTCCGGCACGCACGCCAAAATTCGCTAACGCGCGGATGCGTGTTGCGCGCTACTCATTTGCGCCTGGCAAGCTGGCGAACGATACGGCATTGTGGACATCAATGCGCACCACGAAGAACGGCGCGGATCGTGAGTTGGAAATTGGGGCGACAATGACCAATGGGCAGTTCACATTCAGTGCACTCTCCAACGTACCGGCACCGGTGCGCACTGGAGATGAGCGTCATCTTATTCATCTCACCCAACTCAACAATGATGATGACTGGCAATGGGACACATCGGTGGACCATGCTGTTGGCTCGATGCCCCCGGGTCGCGCGACGGACATTGCGCGTGCGCTCTTCGTGTCGGGCGAGCGGCCGGCCGCTACGGTACGTGCAGACTATCGCGCGGCATTTCCTCGAACAACGCAAGCGCTTGGTCGGCTCTTCGTCATCGACTCACTCACGACCGCCCCGCAGCCCGATGGATCGACGCTGGTCGCGATGCAGATTGCAGTCAGCGCCGACAATCTCAAAAGTGCGTTTCCGGCATTTGCAAAATTCGTGGCCAAGTATGTCGAGTCGGCGCGGTATCGCTATCGGATAAGCGATCGCGCAGGCGGCGATTTTTTTGATGTGCAGCAAGCCGATCGCAAACTCACCATCAGGTTTCGCTCGCATGGCGGTGAACTGCAACCGCTCGCTGGCACCGCGCGACACATGCCGGACACGCTCATCCTCAATGTCGACGCGCTGGAAAAGATTTCGTTTTTTACGGTCGGTGTGACGGGATTGCAGGGCGAGTTTATCCACGTACACACGCCAGCGGAACGCTCGTGGGCGATGCGATTTGCGAAGGAGCCGAGTTGGCATTTGCCGTTAGTGGGTGAGCGCTTGTTACGTGCGCCGCTGCGTCGACCATTTGAGGGGCGCGGTATTGATTTTCGTTTTGGATTTCGGTCAGGCGCTGAAGGACAAACATTTCTTTCGCGCACATTCAACGTGACGGTGCGCGAAAGCGCCATCATGCGTTTTTTGGGCAACCTTGGATTTACGGCAATGACCGACTATGCGGCAACGGACGTTGAAGAGAGTCGATTTGTGGCTGAGGCGTTTGCCGCGATGCGGGCGGACATTCGGGCGCAATAACGACAGAAGCCCCCGTGGAATAAACCTCGGGGGCCTCTCTAGAAGTGCCACGCGCGCTGTCATTGGAACTCTCCGTCCTACCGAACAGCGGCGGGCCTCACTCTTCTACAGCATACTACGACCGAGGTTCCATCAAGGTCACAACCCGGTATCCGACTGTCACACTCTCGCCGATCACGGCGGCCGAACAAAGCGCACCACGCGCTGCAAAATGCTCGAAATAAATTCTTATGGAGCTGAGGGGGCTCGAACCCCTGACCTCTGCAATGCGAATGCAGCGCTCTCCCAGCTGAGCTACAGCCCCGAATGACTACCGCGCGTCTGACGTAAACTTCCCATCATGGAAACGGAAAGCCCCGCACCTGAAGCGCGGGGCCACGCGAGCAATAAGGAGAAGCTATCTCTCCACCCGGCCATGTCAAGGCAAGGCGTCGGCTCTGCTGCAGTTACACGCCGTAATGTGATCAGTCGCACACATGGGCACGTCTCTTGCCCGTCACGGGATGGCGACACCGCTACCGCGAGCCTTGCAAGAGGACTAAATCCCTCTATACGGCGCACATGTCGTGCACTTGCCACGCTTGTCCGACCCGACCAATCTGTCGCGGCAGATCGACGTGCAGTGGCGCGCGCTGACCACACTTTTCGGATTTCTTTTGTTGCTCAAACGCCGATTCTCGCTCATCGCTTTCGCCGCGCTCCTTGCGGCGACGGCGCTGCCTGCGCAGAGTTTGCTGACGGCCACCGTGAGCGGCATGACGCAGGTAACCGACTTCGGCGCCTCCTGCGTAAATGGAAACGTCTACGGTTATTACTGCTTTGGTGCTGGTGCACGGGAAGTCGGTACAAATGGATTCAGTGTGACATATTCGGCGTCTAATTCTCAGTCGCTCATCGGTTTTGATGTATACCATCTCATCGACAACGGCGATTGGCAAGGCATTTATTACGGGGCGACCAATACAGAGCGATCAGTGGTCCGCTTCACGTTCGCGACGGCTGTGTCCAGCGTCGGCGCAATTATCAATTACGCGCCAAGCTTCGGCACACCAACCATCCGCGCGCTCGACGCCTCGAACAACGTGATCGCGACGTTTGGCCTGATCGGGCCGGCCTCGATCACAACCACGGGCTTGAATGCCGGAGCGTTTCGCGGAATCACGTCGACCAGTGCCAACATTTCGGCATTTGAAATTACCGGTTCGTACATTGCCACGCAAAATCTCTACGCATTGGGCCTGACCACCGTGCCGGAGCCGTCAACGATTGCGCTTATGGGTGTTGGTTTGTTCAGCGTGTTGGTCCTGCGTCGGCGCGCGCGACGAAAATAGGTTTCGGCGATACGTCGCGGGAACGTTTGTCCGGGCGCCGAGCGCTTGGCCAAGTAGACTAAAAACATCGTCACTTCTCCAGATACCTCTCGTGCCGCACGCGCTCGATTCTGACTATGTTCGCGACCAACTCGTCGCCCGCACGCTCGATTTAAACGGCAAGCGCTACAACTCCGATGGCGAGTACGTGTTGTACTGGATGCAATCAACGCATCGGCTTGAAGAAAATTGGGCGTTACGCGCGGCCATTCGTACAGCCAATCGCATCAATCGTCCGCTGGTGATCCATCAGGGCCTCGATCCTACCTATCCGCACGCGTCGGATCGTCATCACACGTTCATTTTGCAGGGCGCACGCGAAACGGCGCGCCGCGCCGCGCAATCTGGTTTGCATTACCACTTCGTATTGCGTCGCACGCGCGATGATGACCGCCGGGTTGTTGATCGGCTTGCGGCGGCAGCGTACGTGGTGATAACCGATCTCTTTCCAACAGCTGGTATTCGCGAACGCACAGCGCGTTTCGCCGAGCGCGTGTCGTGTCGGGTACTCGCTGTGGATGGCTCGTGTACCGTGCCCAGTAGCTTGTTTGCGAAGCCTGAGTATGCGGCGCGCACTATTCGGCCGAAATTGGCGAAGCTGCTTGATGCCGCAATCGAACCCGTGGCGGAGTCGATGCCGACCGTGGCGGTCACTGATACATTACGCGCGCGCATTCGTGATGCGCTGCAGTGCACGCCATTGCCGTTGCTCGACATGAGCGACGCAGACATCGCCTGCGAAGTAGCCGCGTGCGAAATCGATCACACGGTGCCGATTGTTGCACTGCCGGGAGGTGCGGCACACGCAGACGCGCGACTTGCGCACTTTGTCGACGCGGTGTTGCCGACCTATGCCGAGCGACGGAACGAAGCGAGTGACAGTGACGGCACGAGCGGACTGTCACCGTATCTGCACTATGGACACATTGCGTCAGCGCAGGTGGTGCGTGCCGCGCGCGAGAGTGGCGCGCCCGCAGAGAGTCTCAATGCCTTTGTGCAGCAGGTCACCACATGGCGGGAGTTATCGTTCAATTGGTGTCTGCGCACGCCGCAGTACGAGGCATTGACGTCGCTGCCCGACTGGATTCAGCGCACGATGGCGGCGCACGTGCACGATACTCGGCCTGTGCTCTACGAGTTGGCGACGCTGGAAGCCGCACGTACTGGCGATGCGCTGTGGAATGCGGCCCAACGGCAGCTGGTCGAGACCGGGCTCATTCACAACTATCCGCGCATGTTGTGGGGGAAAACGATGTTGCTGTGGACACCCACGTACGAAACGGCGCGACACCATTTGTTTTATCTCAACGACAAATGGGCGTTGGATGGTCGCGATCCAAATAGTGTTGGCGGGATCATGTGGTGCTTGGGATTGTGGGATCGGCCGTGGGGCAACAAGCCTATTTGGGGCGGTATCCGTCCGATGGTGACGTCTCGTGCAAAGCTGAAGTTTGACGTGAAGGCGTACATTGCCGCGCAAGAAACGCTTTGGTCGCAGTAAGATTCAGCGCATGACGACAATCCGTCTGGATCCTCGCGTGCTCCCCGCAGTCGGCGCAGTGCGTGCTGCCGCCGAACGACTGCGCGACGTACTGACAACAACTCGACTCGAACGCTCCGATGTGTTGTCGGCGCAGGTTGGTGTCGACGTCTTCCTGAAATACGAACTCGAAAACCCAACGGGCTCCTTCAAAGTACGAGGCGCGTACAACGTGCTCGCGTCGATGTCACCCGCTGAACGCGAGCGCGGCGTCGTTGCATCGAGCGCCGGCAATCACGGACTGGGCGTCGCATATGCTGCGCATGCGTTTAGAGTGCCGGCCATGTTGTACGTGCCCAATAACGCGCCGCAGGTGAAAAAAGATGGCATTCGGGCACTTGGTGCGACGGTTAACGACGACGCAACCGACTACGACGATGCGATGGTGCGGGCGAAGGCGCACGCAATTTTCCATGAAATTCCATTTATCAATCCGTGTCTGGGCCTTGGGTTGTTGGCCGGTCAAGGCACGGTTGCACTCGAACTGCTCTCGCAGTTGCCAACCATGCGCACCGTGCTGATTTGCACTGGCGGCGGCGGGTTGCTTGGTGGCATGGGTGCGGTGCTGCGTGCGTTAGCGCCGCACGTGCACATCGTCGGCGTGCAGAGTGTGGAGACGCCGGTGATGACGCGCAGCCTGGCGGCAGATCGCGTGATCGAAGTGCCTGTTACACTAACGTTGGCCGACGGACTTGCTGGGCAGATCGACGAGGATGCATTGCACATTGGACGCGCGTGCGCCGACGAGATGGTGTTGGTGACGGAGGACGAACTTGGTGAGACCATTGCGTGGATGGCGCGATCGCACGCGCTCATTGTTGAGGGTGCAGGTGCAGTCACCGTCGCCGCACTGCGGCACCGTCGCACGACCGTGCTCGAAGGGCCGGTCATTGCACTGGTGAGCGGACGAAACATTGATGCGACTCGCCACACCGCATTGCTAGAAAAATATCCTTCATGAACAGTCAACATAAATACGCCCCCGCAATCGAGTGATCGCGGAGGCGTATTGTGTACTGTGACCATCACACCAGCGGCATACCGATGCCTTGCTTACGCGCCTTCTGCAACCATCGCGTCATCCAGAGCACGGACGGACGGACGCGATCCATGACGAACGCTTTCTCCCATACCATCGCGTGACACCGTGATCGCCACTTCGCGATCCGAG
>JAYTTR010000085.1:0-2748 GCA_043744935.1 Gemmatimonadaceae bacterium | reverse complement strand
ATCCGGTGGGCGCGAAGGGCGGTGGCGCGCGTGCACCACGACGCGCCGTATGGGATTCATTCTGTTGGGTCATCGCACCGTGGGACACGAAAAAAGTGCAAGCAGAGCTCATCAAGCGCGGCTTGAATCCTGTAGCCGACAATGATGGCAAAGGCTTCGAGAGCTTTCATGTAAAGGATCCGGACGGCTTTGACGTGCAGATCAGCAACGGCGCGAATGTCAAAATGCGAAAGTCCACACCGGCAACGGCAAAACTTTCAGCGGTCGCGCCGTTTGAACCGACGGATTGGAAAACCATGTGGCTCGACCACATCTCGTTTGGTGTGACGAACTACAAGGAAAGCACGGCCTTTTACACCGCGCTGCTTGGCTGGAAAGCCACTGGTGATGAAGGCAGTCAGAACGAAGTGCAGATCGGAGACGTGGGGAACATCATTATTCGCGGCGGCAACCCTGCGGCGCTCCCACCTGGCGCACCTGCTCCAGTTCGTCGCGCGTCGATGGATCACATCTCCTTTGGCTTCGAGCCGTGGGAGACGGACAAGGTCAAAGCGGAGCTTGACAAGCGAGGCCTGACGGGGCGCGCGGACACCGGCGGCAAAGGCGACATTCATGATGCGGCGGCGCTATATAAGAGTTACCACACAACCACGCCGGAAGGATTCGATTTGCAGATCAGCAATGCAAACAAGGCGAATCGCACGGTGCGGTAGTTGGTTGTAAATTATGGAGAACGGCGATCCGCGATGACTGGGTCGCCGTTTTTTCTGCTTCTCGCTTTGACCAGAACCGCAATGCCTACGTCAATTACGAACGCGAAAAGGAACAACTGGGTTGATCGCGGTGAGTCCGCACTTCCGCAGTTACGCAAGACGCTCAGTCACTTCTTTGAACGGTTCGACGCGAGCGACGGCGAATGGCTCGATGAGCAGGCGACCATTGTGTTCGGAATGGTGGATGCGAACGCGTCCGAAGTTCAAGTGTCGGCGTATTTGCGCAGTGTGGTGCGCGAAGCGCGGGTGCCAACACGCGAACCGCTTGGGTCGCGTATGGCGGCGGTTGCACTTTGGCATATCGCGAAGGCCGCAATTGGGCGCGACTATGCGGAACGGGTACTCCGTGATGATGCGCCGACCAATGCGCCTACGAACGCGCGATTGAGTGACTGGATAGCGCAACGGCTATTGTCGCCGGATGAATTGTCAGAGCATGAGCGCGGGTAACCAAGAGTTGACGGTGGGGTACGGCACCAAGTATTTGGGCGGTTGGTCCTACTAGCGCAACACATAGTCGAACGCCGAACTTCTGCGAGCTGCTCCCACCTCTCGCCGAGAACCGATTGTCCTACATCGCCCCCAGCACCCGTCTGCGTGAGCTCACGCCGATCCCGCTTCTCGTCGGCTCGCTGCTCGGCCTCATATTCGGTGCCTCGTCGCTGTACCTGGTGCTCAAGGTTGGGTTGACGGTAAGTGCCTCCATTCCCGTCGCGGTAATTTCAATCACGTTGTTTCGATTGTTCTCGCGCTTCGGCATTCGCGACGCAACAATTCTCGAACACAACATTGTCCAAACTGCTGGCTCGGCGGGCGAGTCCATTGCGTTCGGCATTGGTGTCACGATGCCGGCCATTCTCATACTTGGTTTCGATCTCGAAATCGCCCGCGTCGTGCTCGTCGCCGTGCTCGGCGGACTGCTCGGCATTTTGATGATGATACCGCTCCGTCGTGCGCTCATCGTCGCGCAACACGGCATTCTCAAGTATCCCGAAGGCACGGCCTGCGCAGAGGTACTCAAGGCTGGCGCCAACGCTGAGTCGCGCGCGGCAGCAAGTGAGAGCGCGCGTCGTGAACAAGATGCGATGGGCGGAGCGGGCACGAGTGCGCGTACAATCTTTACTGGCTTCGGCATTGGCCTTGTATATAAAACAGCAATGTCGGCCTTTCGCGCGTGGAAGGACGTGCCGGAAAAAGTTTTTGGTGCACCATTCGCGTCGGCCTCAATATCCACGGAGGTGTCGCCTGAACTACTGGGCGTGGGCTACATCATTGGTCCGCGCGTGGCGTCCATCATGTTTGCCGGCGGTGTGCTCGCGTATCTCGTGCTTATTCCGATGATCGCGTATTTCGGTTCTGCACTGACCACGCCACTCGCTCCCGAAACGCGCGCCTTGGTCAAGGACATGAGCCCCGGCGCAATTCGAAACGCTTACGTGTTGTACATCGGCGCTGGCGCCGTCGCTGCAGGCGGTATTATCAGCGTGTTTCGTTCACTTCCCGTGATCTGGCACGGGCTGCGTGAAGGTCTCCGCGACGTGTCGAGTTCAACAACGGCTAACGTGCGCGAAACGGTGCGCACGGATCGCGATCTGTCGATGAAGGTGGTGCTACTGGGTATCATCGGTTTGGTCGTGGCGCTTGCAGCCGCGAGTCCGTTGTATGTCGGCGGCACCGGCATCGGGACACGTCTCGCAGCGGCATTGCTTATCGTGATTTTTGGATTCCTGTTTGTGACCGTTTCATCGCGACTCACGGGAGAAATCGGCTCGTCGTCAAATCCGATTTCCGGCATGACTGTAGCGACGTTACTGCTCACCTGCCTGGCATTCGTGATTCTCGGATGGACCGGCAGCAACTACTATGTTACCGCACTCTCTATCGGTGCCGTTGTGTGTATCGCCGCGTCCAACGGTGGCTCCACATCGCAAGATCTGAAAACCGGTTTTCTTGTTGGGTCGACGCCGCGCTCGCA
>JAYTTR010000084.1:0-2754 GCA_043744935.1 Gemmatimonadaceae bacterium | reverse complement strand
CAAGCACCAGCGGACCCCACGACAACACGTAGTCGATATACTCGTTGCCATCGACATCCCAAATGCGCGCGCCTTCTCCGCGCGCCGCGACAAACGGTTCGCCACCGACGCCGCCAAACGCGCGCACCGGCGAGTTCACACCGCCCGGAAAACGAGCGCGCCCTCGCGCCATGATTGCGGCGGAACGCGCGCTCGGTCGATCAATCGCGGCGGCAACAACATCAGGTGCGGTACTCATGCTCATCGCCCGTAACTCCCTGCAGTAGAAAGCCCCACACTCGCTAACGGCAAGATGCGGGATCGTCGTCGCTCCGCACTGTGCGGCAAATCGGCAATCGCGTTCAGCGTCGCCGAAAAATCGTAATCGTCTACAACGTGATCGATCGTGACGTCGAGAAGCGCGCCTGGTGGCGCAGAGCCACGCACCAACGTCACGCCATCGATATCATCGGCTTGCCAAGGCGCGCGACACACTAGGAGGCCAGGCGTCTCGCCGCCGCGATCCACCATCACGCGCGCCGTCTTCCCCAAAAACCGCTCATAGCGTTCCGACGTAATCGCACGCTGCAATTCTTCAACGCGCTCCTTCCGCTCACTCTTGATTGAATCGGGCACATCGTCTTCCATGTCAAAGGCGCGCGTGCCCTCCTGCGCTGAGTAGGTAAAGCACCCCACGCGATCGAACTGCATCTCCTCGAGGAAATCGCACAGCACATTGAAATCGTTTTCGGTTTCGCCTGGAAAACCAACAATCACGGTGGTGCGCACGGCTAAGTCAGGCACGATATCACGATACCGTTGCAACCGTTCGCGAATCGTTTTTTGTCGTTCTGGTCGTCGCATGCGCGCAAGCACCGCGTCCGATCCGTGCTGCATCGGCGTGTCGACATAGCGTAGCACACGAGGATTTGCCGCGATCACTTCCAACAGGCGCGGCGTAATGCCCGCCGAGTACAGATACAAATTGCGCAGCCATGGAATTGCAGTCTCGCGCACTAATGCTTCGAGGAGTTCCGGGAGCGCAAATCCATCGCGACGATCGCGGCCGTAATGCGCTAAATCCTGCGCGACCAGATTCAGTTCGCGCGCACCCTGCAGTTCCAATAGTTGCGCTTCTCGAACCAGATCCTCGAGTGCGAACGAGCGATGCTTCCCGCGCATCAGCGGAATCGCGCAAAACGCGCAGCCATGATCGCAGCCTTCACTGACTTTGAGATACCGCACGTGCGCAGCATCGCCGCCAAAAACGCGCACGCCCGGATGCTCGAGCATCGCGCCACCGAGAAAGCCGCGCTCGATCAACTCCGGTACGAGTCGATCAGTCTCCGACGTTCCCAAAAACACATCCACTTCCGGCAACGCCTCTTCGAGTTCGGTTTTGTGTCGCTCGATCATGCATCCAATCGCGAAGACCGCTTTGCACAAGCCGTCGTCTTTCAGGCGCGTCGCATCAAGAATTGCATCAATCGATTCCTTCTTCGCCGCATCGATAAAACCGCAGGTGTTCACCACCACCACCTCGGCCTCGCGCAAGTCCGTGACCTGTTCGGCACCGTACGCAATGAGGTCGGCGAGGTACCGCTCGGAGTCTGCCGTGTTCTTATCGCACCCGAGGGTGACCAAGCCGAATTTCAACATCCCGGAAAGATACCCGGAAACGGCTGGCTATCGGAAGTTGCCGAATTGGAGTTCTACACCAAAATCGCCTGTGCGCAGCACCGCAATTGCCTCCTGCAAGTCGTCTTTCGACGGCGAAGAGACACGCACTTGATCACCCTGAATGGACGCCTGCACCTTCTTGAGCTTCGCCTCTTTGAGAAACGCCGCGACCTTTTTCGCCGTGTCGCCGTCCAGCGCCATCTTGAGTTTGATCTCTCGCCGCACCGTGTCCCCACCCGCGGGCTTCACGTCGCCCATGTCCAGATTTTTCACGGGCACCCCGCGCTTGATCAGCTTCGACTGGATGACGTCAAACATCGCTTCCATCCGCATGTCGCTATCGGTGATCAGCAGCAAACCGCCTTCGGTGCGCTTGAATTCGATGGTGGCAATCGCGCCCTTGAAATCGTAGCGCTGCGCAATTTCTTTTTGCGCCTGATTCACGGCGTTGTCGACTTCCTGCAGGTCTACGCCAGTGGTGACGTCAAATGAACTATTGGTGGCCATAAGACGAGAGGACGAAGGCTAGCCGAGGAAACTTTCGAGGGACTTGGCGCGGGAGACATGACGCAAGCGCGACAGCGCCTTCTCCTTGATCTGCCGCACACGCTCCCGTGTGATACCGAGGAGTCCGCCGATTTCTTCGAGCGTCATCGGCTCGGTGTCCTCGATGCCGAAATACAGTTTCAGAATGCGGGCTTCACGGTCTTTGAGACTGCCCAGCGAATCTTGAATCGCTTCGGTGAGCGCCTTTTCGAACGTGATCTCGTCGGGCGTTGGATTGACCGTGTCGGCGAGATAGTCCAGCAAGCGATTGTCTTCGCCTGGCGTGAGTGGTGCGTCGAGCGACAAATGCACCTGGGAAATGGACATCGTCTTCGAGACTTCTTCCTCGGAAATATCCATCCCTTCGGCAATCTCGGCGTGCGTCGCTTCGCGTCCGAGTTCCTGCAACAGCGTGTTGGCGCGCTTGCCGATGCGATGCAACGTACCCGCGCGATTGAGCGGGACGCGCACAATGCGGGACTGCTCGGCGAGCGCTTGCAAAATCGCCTGACGAATCCACCACACGGCATACGAGATGAACTTGATGCC
>JAYTTR010000083.1:0-10754 GCA_043744935.1 Gemmatimonadaceae bacterium | reverse complement strand
GACTGACCACGGAGCGCTATCGGCAAAGCGAGGGCACCAACAAGTAGGACACGTGCAGCGAAACAAACTGAAGAAGACATAGATCGCGGTTCTCGAGGAAAGAGTCGTCCTGCGATGGCCGAACACTTGCATAATGTTATAACGACTTACAGTGAAAAAGGTTCACGTTGAGCGGCTTCGCATGGGCGCGCCCAAGCTGATCGACCGCTGGCGGAGCCGGCTCCACTCGAATAGCGTTTCGAGGTGACAACTGTCGGTCCTCACCGCCCCGTGCCTGGCACGCTCCCCTGGCTACTTCGGGTTCTGCTCGCCATCGCCGCCCTGATGGTCATCGTGGCCGGTGTCCGCGTCGTAGCGCCGGTACTCAGCAGCTTTCTAGTGGCGCTGCTCCTCGCGCAGGTCCTGATCCCGATCACGCTGTCGCTGATGCGTCGAGGCGTCCCACGCGCCGTCGCCGTCACTTTGACCATGCTTCTCGTGATCGGCTGCGGCGCCGCTGTTGTGTACTTCCTCGGCGGCTCATTGGCTGACTTGTCCAAACGACTGCCGGATTATGGTCGGCAACTAATTGTGTTGCGCGACGACGCAATAGTGCGACTCACCGCTCTTGGCGTTGATCCCGCCATGCTGCAAAGCGAGGACACCTTTGATCCCAAACCATTCCTCGGCGGTGCGGCAGCGGCTGTTGGCAAATTGCTCGCGGAACTTGGGCACAGCTTCTTTGTCCTGCTTATCACAACATTGTTCCTCGCCGAATTTGCCGTGTTGTTTCCGACGATTGAAGGGGAGTCGACCGCCGCAAGTACGTCGTTTCAGCGATTCGCCGCGCTGACGAACGATATTCAGAAATACATCGGTATTAATGCGTTCGTGAATTTACTGAGCGCGACGGCGCTGCTCATTGTCATGAGCGTGATGCACATCCCCTTCATCGCTACGTGGGTCGTGCTCGCGTTCTTGCTGGGATTTATTCCCACGCTTGGTGGCATTCTCGCACTTATTCCAATGGTCTCGATTACGCTGCTCGAACAGGGCGTGCAGCGTGCACTGATTTTCACGGTAATCTATGGCAGCATCAGCTTTCTATTAGGCGAAGTGGTGAAGCCCAAGTTCATGCAACGTGGATTCGAAATTCCAATCATTGCCGTGTTCTTTGCGCTTGTCTTCTGGAATTTTATGCTCGGTCCGGTTGGCGTGGTTTTAGCCGTACCGTTTACGATTGCGATGCGTCGGCTCTATCACGAGTTCTCGACAGACGTCGCCGCAATCGGTCGACGGTAGACACTTTCGCAACGGAGGCCATGCGGTCGCAATATCCGGCGCGGTGCCCCCTCCTGCGCCGAGTTTGTCCTTCAGCCCACGACCAATGACACCGTTTTCACGAGTCTGGTTCGTTTGCCTGATCGCGTCGACCTCCGCTATTCCCGTTAACGCGCAACCGAGCAGCGCAACGCTGTCGGCCGCCGCCGTGCCGTCTCCAGCGCCGCCCGTAGTGCTGCTCGGGGCCGTGGAGTCTGCGTTCAAGGTTCCGTCAACCGTGACGCCGGGACTTGTGACGTGACGGTTAAAAAATACGGGCAAGTCACAGCACCATGTACAGTTCGCGCGGATGAATTCGGGGCAAACGCTCGCCGATTTCATGACGCATCAGCGAAAATCATACGAATTGCCGGATGGCGCGAGCTGAAGGTGGCCCGTGGTGGGCGCTGTGCGGACAAACGGCAGAAGTGCAGCCTATTGTCGCACCAGGTACCTACGCCGTGTGGTGTTGGACTCCATCGTCCGACGGTCAACCGCACTACATGAAAGGCATGTACAGCAAGCTGGAAGTTGTCGGCGTCACTTCATCGAAACGCGCGGATATTGTCGGCGATATTTCTGTTGTGCTCTCCGACTATACTGTTGCGCTCGGTGTGCCTCTTTCGAGCGGCCTACAGGGGTTTCGCCTCGAGAACGGGGGACTGCAGGCGCACGAATTCACGATCGTCAAGTTGTTCGCAGGAAAACCCGTGCTTGATGTGTTGAAGTGGGTGGAAGGCGGACAACAAACGAGCGCGCCCGGACGTTTAGTTGGCGGGACATCGTTTATCGCGCAAGGGCGCGTGATCGGCGTGACGCTGGGTATCACACCCGGCGAATACGCGTTGATTTGCATTACGCCCGAGCACCTCAAGGGCAGTGGGAAACCTCACACAGACTGGGGCATGATGAAAACGCTGACGGTGCAATAGTTGATGCCATGGTAGCAGAAGACGGTCTCACGCGCCGAACGAACGCGGGGCGGCGAGGCGCCGACCTCGCACGGTGGTTCGATGCGCTCGTGTTGCGCCTCAACAATGGTCGTGCACTCGGCGCATTATCCGAGCTGGATTTGTGGCGCGCGCAATTGCTTGCTGCTCTGCTGCCGGTCGGAGCGATTTCGATGGCGTTCGCGCTGTCGGTGTATCTGCGATTGGGGCAAACCGCGTACGTGCTTTTTGATTTGGGCATTTATGCGTGTTTCCTGACGATCATGTTATCGCGGACACTCAGCTTTCGCGTGCGGGCGTGGGTGGTCGTTGCTGCCGCCTTTCTGGTTGGAACGGCGTCGATGGTACACATCGGTCCGCAAGCCGCGGGAATGATGTGGCTCTCCTCGGCATCGTTACTCGCGGCATTGCTGCTTGGCGTGACTATCGCACTTTCCGTTGTGGCGGCGCAGGCCGTCGTCCTGCTTACCATCTTTATCGCCATCCACGCGGGGCGCGTTGCGTGGGCGGCGCACATGCCAAATGAGGAACTGCTATTCCTCGTTGCTTCCGGCAACTTCTTGGCGCTGAGCGGTATGCTCGCGGCGGCCATCGGAATGTTGCTGCGAGGTCTCGAACGCGAAGCCTCGTTGCGGCGAGTGGCTGAAGCGAATTTGCGTCGCTCGCGACAGCTTGAAGCGCTTGGTACGCTCACCGGCGGTATCGCGCACGATGTGAACAATCTGCTCGTTCCAATCCTTTTGAATTCGCAACTGCTCGCGCAAACCGAAAGCGATCCGTTCCGTCTTCAGCTTTTTGCCGACGTGCGACTTTCGGCCGAACGTGGACGCGATCTCGTGCGGCGCATGCTGGCGTTTGCGCGTGGGACCGATGCGGAGCAGACGTCAGTCGATGTGGTCGCGATGTTGCTTGAAGTTGCACGACTCATTCGTGCGACGGACGGTCCAGGTATCACCGTCGAGGTGAATGCGCGACCATTGCCTCCGATTCGATCCAACACGGCCGAGCTGCATCAGGTCGTGATGAATTTGGCAACCAACGCTGTCCACGCGATGCCGCGCGGCGGTACGCTCACGTTGTCGGTCGAACCGGAGTCGCCGCGCAGTGAGAGTGTCGTGATCGCCGTTACGGACACTGGGGACGGGATGGATGCGGCTGCATTGGCGCGCGTCTTCGAGCCATTTTTTACAACCAAGGCGCCTGGCAAGGGGACAGGACTCGGACTCGCAACCGTCCATCGGCTTGTGTCGAACATGGGCGGGCGAATTGGCGTTGAAAGTGCCTTGAATGTCGGCACCACCGTGCGCGTGACGCTTCCCGTGGCGATTCTGATTGAGCCGCGGCCAACGCCGCGCTCGGTGCCAGCGCTTGGTTCAGTGCGCGCCGCATCGGCTCGGGTGCGTATCATGCTGGTCGACGACGACGTCCCGGTGTTGGAGGCGACGCGGCGGCTGCTTTGCAGCTTGGGTCACGACGTCGTGGCGATAAGGAACGCCGACGACGCACTCGCCACGATTGCACGCGATCCTATGGTCGTCGACCTGCTCATCACAGATTTTCGTATGCCGGGACGCAGTGGGGTCGAACTCGTAGAGTCCGCGCGACTGGTGCGGGTGGACTTGCCAGTCGTGATCGCAAGCGGTTTTCCCGATGCGACTCTCGACGCGTGGAGCGGCACACCGCTGCCTGTGGTCCTGCTGGCGAAACCGTTTGATCGGAGTAGCCTCGCGCTCGCTATTACGGATGCATTGATGCAACGCGTTGGCTAACGTTGGGGATGCGGCGCCGCGCCGTGAATGACCGCGCGTCCGTTTCCTCTCTCGAACTCTGAATTCGCCATGGCGTTGCTGGGTATGCAGGATGTGAGTGTCGCGTTTGGAGGCCCGATGGTGCTTGACCGTGCAAGCTTCAGCATTGAACGCGGAGAACGTGTGTGCCTGCTCGGACGGAACGGCGCAGGTAAAAGCACCATCATGAAAATGCTCGATGGGACGATGACGCCCGCTGCGGGCGAGATCGTGCGACAGAGTCGAGTGACTGTCACTCGCCTCGAACAGGATATTCCCAGCTCGCTCACTGGGTCGATCTTCGATGTCGTGGCCGACGGCCTCGGTCCGTCTGGGCGGTTGTTAGCGCAGTACCATCAGGCGAGCCAGCGCGTTGCGGTGGCACCGACCGAGAGCGCATTGCGCGAGCTGGACCGATTGCATCACGCGCTGGACGCGGCCGATGCATGGCAGATGCAAACAGCAGTGGACACGGTGCTCGAGCATCTCGGCCTTGATGCGGATGCCGCAGTGGCAGCGGCATCCGGCGGGCGAAAGCGTCAAACACTGCTGGCGCGCGCGCTCGTGCGCCAGCCCGACGTGTTACTGCTCGACGAACCAACAAACCATCTCGATATCGACGCCGTCGAGTGGATGGAAACATTCCTGATTGATCGCGGCACGACATTGATCTTTGTCACGCACGATCGTGCGTTCTTGCGACGTCTGGCGACACGCATTGTTGAACTCGATCGCGGCAAGCTTGTGGATTGGGGCACGGATTACGACACGTATCTGGAGCGCAAGGATGCGGCACTCGCCGCAGAGGCGCGTGAGTGGGCGGAGTTCGACAAAAAATTGGCGAAGGAAGAAGTGTGGATTCGCACCGGCATACAAGCGCGTCGCACGCGCAACGAAGGACGCGTGCGCTCACTCGAAGCGCTGCGTGTCGAGCGAGGCGCACGTCGAGAGCGCGCAGGCGCGGTAAAGTTGCAAGCGCAAGAAGCGGAACGTTCCGGAAAGTTGGTGATGGAAGCGCGACACGTTGGATTCTCGCGCGGCACGAAAGCGATTGTAAAAGACGTTTCGACGACGATTTCGCGCGGTGATCGGGTTGGCTTAATCGGCCCCAACGGTTCAGGCAAGACAACGTTGCTGCGACTGCTCTTGGGCGAACTCACGCCGGATGTCGGTACGGTGCGACTCGGCACACACGTCGAGGTTGCGTATTTCGACCAGCTGCGTGAACAGCTAGATCCAGATCGCAGTGTGTTCGACAGTGTTGCTGATGGCGCTGATTTTGTGAGCATTGGGGGTGTTGCCAAGCATGTCCATGGTTATCTGCAGGATTTTTTGTTCGCACCAGATCGCGCCCGCACACCAGTACGCGCACTGTCGGGCGGAGAGCGCAATCGGCTGTTATTGGCGCGCCTGTTCACGCGTACCTTCAATGTGTTGGTGCTCGACGAGCCCACCAACGATCTCGATATCGAAACACTGGACTTGCTTGAAGAACTGCTGCTGGAATACGCCGGAACATTGCTGGTTGTAAGTCACGACCGCGAGTTTCTCGATCACGTGGTGACAAGCACTCTCGTGTTGGAAGGTGGCGGTCGCGTTGGCGAGTATGTCGGCGGATATAGTGATTGGGTCCGACAGCGCAAATCGCCAACGGTGCTGACGTCGCGGGCGGTACCCGCAGGTTCAACGACCGAGAAAAAGGCAAGTGCTGTGGGCACTACGCCAAAGTCCAGCAAGAAACGCAAATTATCGTACAAAGAAATCACCGAACTTGCGGCACTTCCTGAAGGGATCGACGTGCAGGAACGCGCTCGCGAACAGTTATACGCGCGTCTTGCAGACCCGGTCGTGCTTCGGGATGGGGCGGCAATTCTTGACATTAACGCCCGTCTTGCGGCGCTGGATCGCACGATTTCGTCACTCGTCGAGCGGTGGGAAACGTTGGAAGTCATCGCCTCGGGCGGCTGAACGGCCGTCGTTTCGCGACGTTGCCGCCACATGTTTCTTGACGCATCGCTTGCGTGGGAGCACCTTCTAGTGTGATCCGCGGTTAACTAATTGCCGCCCCTTGCGTCTTCTCGTGCCCGATGCCGTGCTCTCGAGTTCGCCTTCCGCGCTATTAACCCGACATCTCCGAGCGTCTGTGCTCGCGTGCATAGGCGTGCTTCAAGCCTGCGCCTCCGCCGGAACGCGCATTCCGCAAGTCACAGCGCCTGCAAGCGGTGACCCGTCGCTCGCCGCTGCCGTGGCGCGAGAAAAAGGAAGCGGCGCAACGAGTGGTGCGCTCGGCGTCACTCCGTTTCGGATGATCGGCGGTAACGCCACGCTCACCGCACTCGGCTATGCCATTGCCGATCTGCTGACGACCGATCTCTCGCGGAGCGCGCAATTGCAGCTCGTCGAGCGTGCGCGACTGGCCGATGTGCTTCAAGAACTCGATTTAGCAAAAACGGGACGTGTTGATTCGTCGACTGCCCCGCGCGCCGGCAAACTTCTGGGCGCCCGTCGGCTTGTGTTCGGATCACTGGACACACTCGCAAAAGGAGAACTGCGACTCTCTGTTCGCATCGCCGACGTTGAGACGGGCGTGCTCGACCAAGCGCTCGACGCGCGCGCTCCGCTGGCCGATGTGCTCGACGCGGAAAAGGCCATGGCGTTTCGACTGCTTGATGCGCTCGGCGTGACGCTCACGCCCGCCGAGCGCGCCCTCGTCGAGGCTCGACCGACTGGCAGCTTGAAAGCACTGAGTGCTTATGGGCGCGGCGTGCAAGCTGAATTGGGCGGTGACCACCGACGCGCACTGGATGAGTTTCAGCGCGCGGTGGGTTTTGATCCCGCGTTTCAAGCGGCGGGAGATCGCGCCGGGCAAATGAAGGTGCTCGCGCAGGCGGCGGGCGCGTCACCCACGTTGCTCCCCGGCGTACGAGCAATCGACGCACCGATGGCGGGCACTATTGATCGCCTGAACCGCCCGCTCGATCTCATCACAAGTCTCACGCGACCGCAGGGTGGTCCAAGTGATCCGGCGTTCCCCAGCAGCGTGGTGACCGTGGTCATCACGGTCAGGCGTCCGTGATCTCTGTTGTCGGTGTGATGCGATGTACGATGTTCCCGAGTGCACTGTTCGGCGCGTGGACGTTGACCGTCGCCGCTACGACTGCGTGCGCACAGGAACGACTGTTAGGCGATCACAGTATCGGTGCCGCAGCGCTCTTCGAGTCGATCTCGTTTGGCGGTGCCGGATTGCTTCAATCAAATTTCGCCGGACTTGACACGTCGCGCATTACGCGAGTGCAGCAGTTTGGTCTGCCCGTCACGGCGGCGTCCCCGTTGGGAGGCGGCTGGCGCGTCGATGTGACGACGCTCTTCGCGCACGGCACCGTGACATATACCGACCCCAAGGCATCTGGCGGAACTCGAACGGCCGCGCTGAATGGACTGAGCGACATGCGGCTGCGCGCATCCGGCCGGTTGCTCAACGATGCGGTGGTGATGACAATCGGCGTCAACGCGCCCACTGGGCGCACGTCGCTGAGCACGACGCAATTCAGCACGCTTCGCATTCTTGCCGCGCCCGCACTCGGCCTTGGCAGCTCCCCCGTTGGTGCGGGTCCGAGCGGCACGCTTGGTGTCTTGTATGGGGCGCAGGCGGGTGCCTGGGGGCTCGCGATGGGCGGCTCGTACGAATTCCGCGGCAGTTATCAGCCGGTGGCCGCGCTGACAGCGGGTGCACCTTCTGCGGACTTTCGGCCGGGCGGTGTGACGCGTGTTTCGCTTGGTGCGGATCGTGTGATCGGTCCGAATCGCTTAAGTCTTGCCTTTGCCGCCGACGTTTTTTCTGACGACAAGTTGCGCAACGGTGCAAGTACGACGTTGCCTTCGGCGACCGTGCGATTGGGGCCCGTGTTGAGTACCGATGCGCAACTCCAAATCGCCGCGCCGCGATTCCGTGATTTGATCGCGTATTCCGCGTATCGCTGGCGCGCACCGTTTGCGCGGGACGGTCAAACGGTGGCTGGCTCCAGTGGGCACTACTTTGAGGCCGGCGTTCGTGCTGCGCTTCCCATCTCGAGGAATAACGACATGGTATTCGCGACTGACGGTCGATGGCACACCGGACTCGGTGTGGATCAGGGTCTTCCAACCGCTGGCGTGACAAGCGGCAGTGTCACGATTGGTCTGAACACGCGATTGGGTATGCTCTCCGTGCAGCCGTATGTTCGCGCACAAGCGGGCTCGCTCTCACAACGTGCGGCAGTCCTCACTACGGGCTCGCAATCATTTGCCGGCGTCAGTAGTGGACTCGTCGTCGTGACCAAATTCTGATGTCGACATTCGCGCGTTTCCTCACGGCGACGTCCTGTGCGCTCCTCATCGTGGGCTGTGGTGACATCGCCAAACTTGTCACGCCACGATCAACGGCGAACAGCGCACCGGCACGAGTCGCGTTCTCGGCGTCCGTCGCCAAGTCAATCGGCTCCGCGGCGGATGTCGTCACGCTCAAGGTCGTGGCCTCGTATCTGCGAAAAGACGCGTCTCGCGTCGCAATCGGGTCGCAGACACTGACATTGAGCGGTGCGGAATCGCAATCCGTTCCTATTCCAGTGGATGTCGCCGGGTGCCTGGCTGACCCATTACGTGAGGCGGGTGCGAGCGACAACTTCTGCCCCGTCGTGCTCAACATCGCGCTGCTGATCAACGGGACGGTGGTCGACGAACAGGTGCTTGGACCGTTACAGCTCACTCCTGGTGCGACAACGAGTGTTGCGGAACCAGTCACGTTATTCGATATCGCGTCGATTGACGTCTCCGTGGGCAGCGGTCCCACGCTTGCTTTGGGCGCGCCAATTTTCGCGGTGATTGGGCAAGGGGTCACGCTGGCCGCGAAAATCAAGGATTCGCGAAACGCGGTCGTCACGAATCGCACGGTCACATGGTCATCCGATGCACCGACTGTAGCGACCATTGGCGCAAATACTGGCGTGATCACGACGGTGGGTGTGGGCGCTGCGCGCTTGACGGCCAGTAGCGGCACTGTCAGCACCAACGTTTCGCTCAACGTAACGCGTCCGCCTGCGGCCCTGACAATTTCCAGTACCAGCAGCAGCGGTGCCGGTGTTGTACGCTCAACACCGGCGGGCATTGAGTGTCGCGTCGCGGGCGCTGTGGTGAGTGGCGTGTGCGCATTCACATTTCCGGGCGACGCTGCGGTGACACTGACGTCCGTCGCCGACCTAGGCAGTCTGTTCACGGTTTGGGGCGATGCATGTGTTGGTGCGAGCGTGGGACCGAGCTGTCAGGTGGTCATGAGTCGTGCGCAGCACGCGAGCGCGGTGTTCACTGCGATGCGTCGCGTTGTCGTGACGGCAGGCGCAAGCGATGGTCGTGGACGCGTGACCGGTGCGCAAGGAATTGATTGTCGAATCAATGGAGCGAGCCTTACGGGCACGTGCTCCGTTGATGTTGCCGACGGCACGAATGTCGTGCTCACGGCAGTGCCCGAGCCCGGGGTGAATGGCGCGGCATCACGACAAGTCTTTGGCGGCTGGACGGGTGACTGCATCGGCATCTCGGCGAACTGCGCAGTGTCCACTTCGGGTGCAGGGCGCACCGTGACCGCTAACTTCTTCGACGAAAAAACGTTGTCGATCGCGCTCACCGGTAGCGGCGCTGGTCGTGTGACCTCAGCCGACGGCATTGATTGTTCGCGCACCAACAACGTGAGCAGCGGTACGTGTGCGCAAACGGTATTGCACGGCAGCGTCGTGACGCTCAGCGCCACCGCGGCGGATGCGCAATCAGCCTTTGGCGGATGGAGTGGCGCGTGCGCGGGCGCGAGCGGCAATACCTGTACAACGACGCTGACGCAGGCGCGCACGGTGACGGCGATGTTCAACAAACGCCAAGTCGCGCTGACATTAAATCTGCTGGGAGGAGGCGGAGGCAACGTGCTCGTCGACGGAGGCTCCGCGTGTGCGCTGTCCACCGGACAAAACGCGGCGACGTGCTCGCTCCTGTTCGATGTTGGTGCGCGTGTGACGATCGGTTGGTCGACCACGAGCGCATCGCAATTTGAAGGTTTCGCTGGTGATTGCAGCGGTACCAGTACCTGCACCGTGGACATGTCCGTCGCTCGCTCCATCAATGCCACATTCTCGCGACGTCAAGTCACACTCACGCTTTCGCTCTCGGGCGTCGGCTCTGGATCACTGCTCGTCAACGGCGGGAGTGCGTGCACGCTCACGCCCGGACAGAATAACGCTTCATGCACGCAATTCTTTGATATTGGGCGTGTTGTTACGGTGAGCGGCTCGGCGGCCGATGGCGCGACGTTTGGTGGATTGGGCGGCGATTGCGCGGGAACCGATCCGTGTACGGTGACGATGAATGCGTCGCGTTCGGTCTCTGCGAGTTTCACGCGAACGCAAGTTGCGGTTACGGTCAATTTGACGGGGCTCGGTGCAGGGCAGGTACAGCTCGGCGCCACCACCTGCAGCATCGCGCTCTTGCAAGGCAACGCCTCGTGTACACGTTTGGTCGATGCTGGATCGTCAATTACAATCGGGGCGAGTCCGCTTGCGGGTTCGGTATTTGCCGGATTCGGTGCACCGTGCGCGCCCGGTGTGAGCAGTTGCACGTTGGTCGTGACCGCGCCAGTCACGGTTTCGGCGACATTCAATCGCTCGAAGGTACCGCTCACGATTCGCATCAGTGGCGG
>JAYTTR010000082.1:0-2757 GCA_043744935.1 Gemmatimonadaceae bacterium | reverse complement strand
GACGCGCACACCGCCACTCTCTGGGGGCGCGTCGGGCGACGCGAGCCCGTCGCCGCCACGCGTGTCGAACGCTGGGACACCCCCGACGGTGATTTCCTAGAAATCGTGCGCCTCATTCCGAGCACGGCTCGGCCGACGAGCGCGCCCCGCCTCCTGCTCTTCCACGGTCTCGAAGGCGGAGTACACTCGCATTACGCACGCGCCCTGTTTCGCGAGGCACAGACGCGGGGTTGGGGCGCCGACCTTCTGCTGTTTCGCACGTGCGGTTCGCAGCCGAATCGTTTGCCGCGTAGCTATCACTCTGGAGAAACCACCGATCCGGCGTTTGTCATCGATCGCATTGTCGATGAGTTTCCTGAAGCGCCGCTTGGGCTCGTCGGGGTTTCACTTGGTGGGAATGTGTTATGCAAATTACTGGGCGAGCGTGGCGCGTCGATGCCATCACAAGTGGTGGGTGCCGTTGCCATGTCCGTCCCCTTCGATCTCGCGCGCGCGTCGCGACAAATCGGTCGTGGTTTTGGCATGGTGTATGAGCACGCGTTTTTACGCTCGCTTATTCCAAAAGCGTTGGCGAAAATCGCGCGCCATGACGAACTGGCGGCACTCGCAATCGTGAAAGACGCCAAAACTCTCTGGGAATTCGACGACCATTTCACGGCGCCGTTACACGGGTTTATTGACGCGGCTGACTACTACACGCGGGCAAGTGCCTTACCGTTCTTGCATCGCATTACCGTGCCTACGCTGTTGCTCAGTGCAATTGATGATCCGTTTCTTCCGCGCTGTGTGTTGGACGATGTTCGGAACGTCGCCTTGGAAAATACGGCGCTCACCGTCGAGTTTCCCGCGCGCGGCGGCCACGTCGGATTTACGGCCGGACGATGGCCGTGGCATCCCTGGTACTACGGCGAATGGCGAGCGTCAGAATTTCTCTCTCAGAAATTCAATGATCCGCTGTCTTAGTCTCGCGCGCTCGGCCGGCGTACGCAGGTGCGCGGCACGGCGTTGCGGCAAACTGTTAACCGTGTGCGCGTTCATCGCGTGTCATGGCGCCCCACCGCAGGCTCCGGTTGCATCGAACGTGCCGCCGATTACGCAAAACCGAAGCGTGCGCGCGGCCGATGGCACACCCAACGGAACTGACGCAGACGCGGACACGTTACTGCTTGATCTGCATCAGCTGGACAGTACCATTGTCGTTGATATGCGCTACCGCGGCACGAACAACTTCACGGGCGCACGGTTACCGGGGTATGAGGCAAACCGTGCGTTCTTGCACCGTGACGCCGCGCATGCATTGGTCAGCGTGCAACGGGCGTTGCGTTTACGTGGGTACGGGTTGCTGGTGTACGATGCGTATCGGCCGTACCGCGCGACGTTGGCTATGGTCGCGTGGACGCAACGTGTCGGAAGAGAGTCGTTGGTGCGCGATGGCTACATCTCTGACCGGAGTCGACACAACGTGGGCGTCGCCATTGATCTCACGCTCGTGACGCTTGCCACCGGCCGGCCGCTCGACATGGGTACGTCGTTTGACACGTTTTCTTCCGCAGCACACACCGCGAACGCCAGCGGATCTGCGGCGACAAACCGGGCACAGCTCGTGGCCGCGATGGCTGCGGCGGGCTTCGTCAACTACGATCAGGAGTGGTGGCATTTCTCATTTAGTGTTGCATCGCCTCGTCGCTTCGACGTCGTGATTCGCTGACGTTATCGGTATCGTCTCGTGCTTTCCATCTCGTTGGTGATGCTGATGTCTGGACTTGTGCTTGGCGTCTTCGCGATGCTTCACGGCACGGAGCGCAAGGTGCGGCCGGTGGTGGCACCACATGAGCGTCTGAGTGAGCATGATCCGGCCGCCGAACCTTCGCCGCTATTCAATCTTGCATCGTTTGCCGCATTCACGGTTGGCTTTGGCTTAAGCGCATATTTTTTGACTCGCAATACCGTTTGGCCGATCGCTGCGCAGGTCGTCATTGCCGCTGTTGCGGGCGCATTCGCGATGACCGTGCAATCCGTACTCATCGCGCGGTGGGCAATTCCTGGAGCGCGCGCTGGACAAATGGATGAACGCTTTCTCTTGCAAGGCACGATTGGTCGACTCACACAACCCATCCCGGCGCACGGCATTGGTGAATTACGGTATGCGCTCGATCAGCGCGAATACTTGGTGCCAACGCGCAGTCTCGATGGTGCTGCGGTCGCCAACGGCACGGACGTTGTGATTGAGCGCGTCGAGCAGGGCGTCGCGTATATCGAATTGTGGGATAGCGTCGAACAACGGCTGTAACGTGCGCGGTACATTCCAGTGAATTCCTTGCGTTGGACCGACGCGGCGATGTTTATCGCGCTTTTTGTTGGCATTCGTATCGCCTTTTTCTGGCTGGCGACCAAAGCCTTCATTGCGATGATTCCAGATGGCGACGTATGTCCGCTCTGTGACGCGTACACCTTACCCATTACCCGTGACGGGTGGTGGCGCATGCTCGGACCGCGCTTTCGACGGAGTTGGTGTTTGGGCTGCGGGTGGGAAGGCGTCTTGCGGCGCAGCGCCGCGCCGCAGTTGCTGGACCCAGACGTGCCGCTTGCGCCGCGACGCTGGAAAAAGATCGTGCTGCGCTAGTGGCGCGGGGCGATGAATTACGACGTCATCGCGAATAAGCCCAACCACTCCGGCCAATTGCCGCTGAGCTCGAAGAAATCTTCGAAGTACACCAGTCCGGCGCGCTCCATGGCCTCGATGAGATCGGTGAGCGC
>JAYTTR010000081.1:0-10798 GCA_043744935.1 Gemmatimonadaceae bacterium | reverse complement strand
AAGGCTACGCCACCCTAACCGAATTCTTATGATCCGATCGAGCCTGTTGTGTGCGGTGCGCCGCGCCGCCCCGTTCACGTTGCTCTGCTCCTTCGGCGCCATCTCCGCGCTCGGTGCGCAAACAGCCACGTATGCATTGGCACCGAGTGGACGGGCGTCAACCGTTGTTGAAATTTCCAGGCAGACGCCGAGAGACACGCCGCCGTCGCAACGACCCGCACCAATGCACGTCAGTATTGATTACGGGCAGCCACATGCGCGCGGACGTGACGTACTGTCGCTTATGCCACTCGACACCGCGTGGCGTACTGGTGCCAACAGCGCGACCGGCATGGTCACTGACGTCGATCTCGTGATTGGCGGAGTAAAAATTCCGAAAGGGAATTACACACTGTTCACGATTCGCTCCAAAAGCGGAACGAAGCTGATCGTGAACAAACAAGTCGGACAGTGGGGCACACAGTACGACGCGGCACAGGATCTCGCTCGCATCGATATGCGCACACGTCGTCTTGCCGAGCCGCTCGACGCGCTACAAATCGCGCTGGCGCCATCGGCGACCGGACTGAAGGGCGTGCTTCGCATCGTCTGGGGAACAGTCGCGCTTGAAGCAGACTGGGAAGCAAAACCGTAACGCGCGCACATACTCACGTCCTCTTTCATACTTATGTCTACACGTCTGCATGAGTTGCACGCGGCCGGTCAATCGCTGTGGCTCGATTACATCGATCGCGATATTCTTTTTAATGGCGATCTCGCGCGCCGGATTCGGGACGACGCGCTCACGGGTATGACGTCCAATCCGACCATTTTCGAGAAGGCGCTGGCCGAAGGTTCGGCGTACGATGCGCAGGTTGCGTCGCTCGATCCAGCGCTGCCCGTCAAAACCGCGTTTGAAACAATTGCGGCGACCGATGTCCGCGACGCGTGCGACGCATTCCGCGGCGTATACGACGCGACGAAAGCGGTGGATGGCTACGTCTCGCTCGAAGTGTCGCCCGAACTCGCACGTGATGCCGCTGGCTCGATTGCCGAAGCGCACCGACTGTGGACACTCGTTGATCGTCCGAATCTGATGATCAAAGTGCCGGGCACCATCGAGGGCGCCGTCGCGGTGAAACAGTTGATTGCCGATGGACTCAACGTGAACATCACACTGCTCTTTGCGATTGACGCACACGCACGAGTCATCGAAGCATACCTCGCGGGGCTTGAGGCTCGTGTCACCGCAGGACTACCGATCGATCGCATTGCCTCTGTGGCGAGTTTCTTCGTGAGTCGGGTCGACACCGCGATCGACAAACAGCTTGACAGCATGGCGGCAATTGCCGCTGACGCGGCGCATGCGGACCAGCTTCGCGCGCTGCGTGGCAAGGCGGCGATTGCCAACGCCAAGCTCGCGTACCAGCTCTTTGCAACATCGTTTGCCGGCCTGCGTTGGGACGTCCTTGCGGCAAAGGGCGCACACGTGCAGCGACCGCTCTGGGCAAGTACCAGCACGAAAAATCCGGCCTTTCGCGACGTTATTTACGTCGAGGAACTCATCGGGCCCGACACCGTGAACACGTTACCGCCGGCAACGCTCGAAGCGTTTCGCGATCACGGCGAAACGCGCCATTCCGTCACGCGCGACATCGCTGGCGCTGAACAAGCGTTGGCCGCGCTCGCTGCGGCGGGCATTTCGCTGCGCACGGTAACGGACACGTTGCTCGCTGATGGCCTTTCGTCGTTCAGCCATTCGTTCGTTACGCTGCTCGCTGGTCTGGAACGCAAGCGAGCCGCGCTCACGTCGACTTTTCATTCGCCTCCTGGAGTTACAGACGTTGCCAGTCACTGAAGACACTTCCGCGATTCCCCGTTCGGGTCCGGAGCGCGCGGCTGCAGCACACGGAGTGGCCGACAGCGCCGCAATTCCGTTTCGTCGCACGCACGTGCCGCGAACAAAAATTGTTGGCACGCTCGGCCCGTCGAGCAATACTGCCGAGAGCATTCGCGGCTTGATTGAAGCGGGATTGGATGTTGCGCGTATCAACTTCTCGCACGGCGCGCACGAACAGCACGCGCGCACAATTGCCATTGTACGCGCCGTCTCGGAAGAACTCGGTCGACCGGTCGCGATTCTCGGCGATCTGCAAGGCCCGCGTATTCGCATTGGCGATCTCGCCGCGCCGCGCCACCTGGAGCCGGGCAGCAGCGTCGTGCTAGCCCCGGAAGGCGTGGTCGAAGAAGGCGAGATTCCGATCACGTACGATGACCTCGCGCATGATGTCGCGCCGGGCAATCGTATTTTGATTAACGACGGGTTGTTGGAGCTGCACGTGACCGCTGTGAGCGGACTTCGGGTGACAGCCACGGTGGTACACGGCGGGACGCTGTCGAGTCACAAGGGCATGAACTTGCCGGGCATCGCCGTTTCTGCGCCGTCGCTGACCGACAAAGACTTGGCCGATCTCAAATTTGCCGTCGAACATGACCTTGACGCTCTCGCCCTCAGTTTTGTGCGGCGCGCCGAAGACATCGAATCGATGCGCGCGTTGATCCCGAAAACGATGCTGATCGTTGCGAAAATCGAAAAGGATGTCGCGCTGCAGAACATCGAAGAAATCGTGCGTGCTGCTGATGCCGTGATGGTCGCGCGCGGCGACTTGGGCGTTGAACTGCCGTTCGAACAGGTGCCGATCGCACAAAAGAGCATCATCGCGTTGGCGAATCGCATCGGTCGACCGGTGATCACCGCCACGCAAATGCTGGAGTCGATGATCGAGCATCCACGACCCACACGTGCCGAAGCCAGCGATGTCGCCAACGCCATTCTTGACGGAACCGACGCGGTAATGCTTTCGGCCGAAACGGCCGCTGGCGCGTATCCGCGGCTCGCCGTGGAGGCGATGCGTCGCATCATCAACGAAATCGAAACGCACCCAACACCGTTGCAGAATCATCGCGAGGAACGCCGTACGGGCACCAGTGCGATGAACACCGAAGAAGCGATTGCCGCCGCGACGATTGCCGCTGTTCGCATGCTCGAATCACCGCTCGTCGTTGTTTTTACCAAGAGCGGATTTTCAGCGCGTATCGTGGCATCGCATCGGCCCGGTGTGCCAATTCTCGCACTCACCGATGAACCTCGCGTGTGTCGCCAGATGTCGCTCGTGTGGGGCGTGTTGCCACGACTCGTGCCGACGGCGCGTGGCTATGATCACATGGTCGCCATGGCGTTGCGAGAAGCACTCGATCTCGGACTGGTGACCAAAGGCGATCGCGTCGCAGTCACGGCCGGCGTGCCGTTCGACGTGCCCGGCACAACCAATCTGCTCAAGGTTGAACTGGTGTGAAGCTCACATTGCTCGGCACCGGTACGAGCTTTGGTGTACCACAAGTCGCGTGCCCATGCGCGATTTGTCATTCGACTGATCCCCGTGACAAGCGCACTCGGTGCAGCGCCATCATCGAAACGGATGATGGCACGCGGCTACTTATTGACACGCCACCAGAAATGCGGTTGCAGTTGGTAGCAGCGGACATTCGGCACGTTGACGCGGTGTTGTACACGCACGAACACGCTGACCATTTGCATGGTATTGATGATTTGCGCGCGTTTACAATGCGTCGTGGTGCCGCATTACCGTTGTATGGCGGCGCCACCACGCTCAACACCATTCGCGCACGCTTCCCGTACATCGTGGACGACAGCATGCGACCACTGCCAGGCACGACAAAACCAGAAGGCGTACTCATGCCTGTCGTCGACGGCGTGCCCTTCCGCGTGCGCGATACAGAAATTTTACCGTTCGCGGTACCACATGGGCGGACCGATGTGCTGGCGTTTCGCGTCGGTGCAGTCGGATACGTCACCGACGCCAAATCGTTGCCCCAGAGCGCGCTCTCCGCGTTGCGAGGCGTCCGCGTGCTCGTGCTCAACGCATTGTTGCGAACGCCACACCCAACGCATTTGTCCATCGGTGAAGCCGTTGCCGTGAGTCAAGTGATTGGTGCCGAACAAACGCTGCTGACGCATCTCACGCATGACTACTTCCACGCCGATCTCGCGGCGGAGTTGCCGTTCGGGATCAGTCCCGGCTATGACGGGCTTGTGGTCGACCTCGGGCAAACACGGTAATCAGATGACGATTTCGTTCGATTTTACAAACATGATGTCCGGCGCCCTTGCGGAAGGCCAGGGCATCACCGAGACGCAATTTTCCAATGCGCAAAGCGCATTGTCTGCCGCGCATGCTGCCGTGGAGAGTAAGCGCGCCATGCTTGGGTTTTTGTCCTTGCCAACGAATGACTCGTTGCTCGCGTCGACACTCGCCGTCGCCGATAGCGCACGCGGGAAATACACGGACGTGCTGCTGCTCGGCATCGGTGGTTCGGCGCTGGGACCAATCGCACTGCGCACAGCGCTGCGGCCCTACTCGTGGAATGCCCTCGACATCGCGGCGCGCGATGGATACCCTCGCCTCCACGTGCTCGACAACGTTGATCCGCTCACCATCGCCGCAATCCTGGCACGACTCGACTTGGCGCAGACACTCGTGCTGGTGGTGTCCAAATCGGGCGGCACCGTCGAAACAATGGCCCAATATCTCATCGTGGGCGACGCACTCGCCGCGGCAATGGACGAAACGCGGGCGAGACAACACCTTGTTTTCGTCACCGATCCGGAAGTCGGCGCGTTGCGCCGCATCGCGCGGGCAGAAGGCATCATCACGCTTGATATTCCGCCCAACATTGGTGGTCGTTTTTCGGTCTTGTCACCTGTTGGACTGTTGCCCGCCGCGCTCATCGGCATTGATGTGCGCGCGCTACTCGCGGGAGCCGCCGACATGACAAAACGCGCCGAATCGGACAGCATCGCTACAAATCCGGCCGGGATATTTGCCGTGCTACAGTGGCTTGCCGACACACAGCACCAGCGCTCTGTCCAGGCCCTGATGCCGTACGCCGATCCACTACGTGACCTCGCACTCTGGTTCGTGCAACTGTGGGCCGAGTCGCTTGGGAAAATCCGCCCCGATGGGACACACGCAGGTCCGACGCCTATTCCGGCGCTCGGTGCCACCGATCAGCATTCGCAAGTGCAGCTATTCATGGAAGGACCGCTCGATAAAACAGTCACCTTCGTCGCCGTGAACGGACGGGAAAATGTTGGTCCCATTCCGTCACGTCACTCGGATATTCCCGAGCTCGCCTACCTTGGCGGTCGCACGCTCGGTACGCTACTCGACATCGAGCAACGCGCAACGGCGGGCGCCCTCGCCGCACGCGGTCGCTTCAACGCAACGCTGCACATTGATGCCATCGATGCATGGCATGTCGGCGGGCTGATGCAGCTCTTCGCACTCGCCACGGCCTATTCGGGCTCGCTGTACGGCGTCGATGCATTCAATCAGCCTGGTGTCGAGCTCGGCAAGAATTTCGCGTATGCAATGCTTGGCCGGCCGGGCAGCGATGCCGCCCGCGCGGAATGGGATGCGCTGCCGAAACCTGATCCGCGCTGGCGCGTCTGATCCGCAAATTCTCGGAGCTCGGCCTTGCAGCGAGCGTCTCGTTCATAGGAAGTTGGTAGCACGAATTCACGATTTTCAACGATCATCGGTCGAAAGGCCACTTATCCAACCGCTCACACGAATGCCACACACCTCGACGTCTTCGTCTGCATTATTTGGCGGTGCCGTAACAGTAGATGCCGGACGCGTACTCGTGCATGATCCGGCCGCGTTGCAGTCGGCCCACATGGACGCGCTGGTGCGCCAGGCGGTCTTTGGTGACGAAGGCGAGCGCAACGTTTCGCGCTGGCTGTTGTGGGAAATCGGCCAGGCGGTGGGCGTTCGACCTGCGTCGATCCACGACTTGTATGCTGCGCGAGGGCAGGGGAAATGTCACGGGTTCACCGTACCGGCGATGAATATTCGTGCGTCGTCCTACGACACCATGCGTTCAATCTTCCGCACCGCGATTGCGCTCGACGCCGGTGCGTTCATCCTGGAAATCGCGCGCTCCGAAATCGCATACACAGATCAACGTCCAACGGAATATGTCGCCGTGGCGATCGGGTCAGCACTCCGTGAGGGATTTCGTGGGCCCCTGTTCATTCAAGGTGATCACTTTCAAGTGAATCACAAGAAATTCGCAGTCGATCCGGTCACTGAAGTGAATGCGGTGAAAGCGCTGGTGAAAGAAGCGGTGGCTGCCGGTTTTTACAACATCGATGTCGACACGTCCACACTGGTGGATTTGTCCAAGGCCACATTGGTCGAGCAGCAACGGCTGAACTACGAAGTGTGCGTGGACATCACGCGCGCGGTGCGTGCGGCAGAGCCCGCGGGTGTGACAATCTCGATTGGTGGCGAGATTGGGGAAGTCGGCACAGAAAACTCAACTCCTGCAGAGTTGGAAGCCTTCATGGACGGCTACGTTGGCACACTGCGTGCACAGGGTGGAGACATGGCCGGTCTCTCAAAAATCTCCGTCCAGTCCGGCACGTCGCACGGTGGAGTTGTCTTGTCTGATGGCTCAATCGCCGACGTCAAGCTCGATCTCGATACGCTCCAGTCACTCTCGAAAATTTCTCGCGAGCGATATGGGCTTTCGGGTGCAGTGCAGCATGGTGCGTCGACATTGCCCGATGCGGCGTTCCACAACTTTCCGCGCACGGAAACGGCTGAAATTCATCTCGCTACCAATTTTCAGAACATGATGTACGATCATCTGCCCGCGGCAACGCGTGACGAGATCTATGCGTGGCTGGAGATCAACGCGAAAGAAGAGCGCAAGCCAACCGACAGTGCGGAACAGTTCTTCTACAAAACGCGTAAGAAGGCGATCGGTCCGTTCAAGCGACAGCTTTGGAGTTTGCCCGCCGACGTTCGTGCCACATTGGCTGCGGCGTACGACGCGAAGTTCACGTTTCTTTTCAATCAGCTCGGCATCGCCGGTACTCGCGCGATGGTCGCGCAATATGTCTCGGCACCTGAACAGCATCGCCCGTTGCCAGATGGTGCCAGTACCATTGTCGCGGCACCAGACGACGCGGATTTAAGCGACTGACACACGCCGCACCGCGGCAGGAGCAACATGTCTCGACAGGATGAGTACGACGATGAACGAGTAATTGTGATCAAACGCGAAGGCGGCAATGCCGGTGTCGGCATGATGTTGTTGGGCCTCGCGATCGGCGCCAGCGCCGCGCTCCTGTTCGCACCAGCCAGCGGTGAAGAAACGCGCGAGCGGCTGCAGCGCGAGGCGCGCCGGGCAGGACGACGCATGAAGGAGATGACCAACGAATTCGGTGAGACCATCACCGATGGTGTTGAGCGCACGCGGTCGCGTTTTGATGAACAGGTCACTCGGGCGAAAGACGCTGTTGGTTCTCGTACCCAGGCGCTGGGTGACGCAGTCGACGCAGCGCGTGAAGCAGCACTCGACGCGCGCGCCGATCTCGAACGCGCCGTTGCTGATTCGAAGCGTGCCTACGCGGACAGTCGGCGCGCGTACCGCGAGGCACGTGCAGCGGATGCGCGAGGCCAGCATCACGACGACGCGCAGCTGCGCGACACAGCATCAGATATCGCACAGGCACCCACTGACGGCGCGCAAATCGAGGGTTAAGGCAGTAGGCAACATCGTCCTTCGCGTCTGGAATCACGGCGCGGAGGACAATGTGTTGTTCTTGGCCGGTGGACTCGCGTTCAACGTGTTGCTCGCGTTGGTGCCACTCGTGCTGTTGCTCATTACCGGCTTGTCGCTTTTGCTCGGCAGCTCGTCCGACGAAGCGGCAACCACGGTTACCGGTTTGGTGGGAGCGTTTCTGCCCAACAATGCGGGATCTGCCACAATGCTCTTGCGCGATATCGTCGCGGATGTGCTGCGAACCCGCGGCGCGATTGGTCTGTATTCAGCAGTCAGTTTTGCGTGGTTTTCCACCCGACTGTTTGGATCGCTGCGCAGTTGCCTGGCCTTGGTCTTTGATCGCGTTGATCATGGTATCGTGTTTGGCAAATTATTCGATTTCGTCGCCACGATCGTGACCACGATTGCCGTCGTTGTCTATGTTGTGTTTTCAACATATCTCGACTTGGCCACCACGCATGGCCTCGCATTTCTGGTCGGCCTTGGGTTGCGCGAATCTGCAATGAGTGGCATCGCGTACATTGCCGGACGCGTCGTCGCCATCGCGGTTGTATTCCTGCTCTTCTTGGCGCTCTATCGCGGATTGCCACGGCAACGACTCAGTATGCGCACCGCGATCATCGCCTCTGGTTCTGCCGCACTGCTCTTCGAAATTGCGCGACACGTATTCACACTTCTCGTGCAGCAACTTGATCCGAGTTCCCTTTACACCGGCTCAATCGCGGCCATTGTCGCGGTGGTTTTCTGGACGTATTACGGCGCGTTACTCTTCCTCCTCGGCGGCGAAGTCGCACACGCGATTGATCGTCGCCGCATCGAGGCCCAGGAGCCCACGCGACCCCCCGCACGCAAAAAAAAGTGACAACTTCGCTCGACCCGCGCACGCACACGTTGATTGACATCCGCAGCGATACCGTCACCAAACCCACACGCGCAATGCGTCGAGCGATGGCGGACGCGGACGTCGGCGACGATGTGCTTGATGGAGACCCCACGACACGTCGTCTCGAAGCCATGGTCGCCGAGCGTTTGGGCAAAGAACGGGCGCTGTTCTTTCCGACGGGTACGATGGCCAATCAAGCCGCCATTTGGTTACACACCCAACCCGGCACCGAGATTTTCGTCGACGCCGAATCCCACATCGTGTATTGGGAAATGGCCGGCGCCTCGGCGTTGTCTGGAGTTCAACTGTATCCCGTTCATGGGACAACGAGTGTTATGCAAGCGGAAGATTTAGCCGCTGCATTCCGACCGTTTTCGGCGCAGGGTATGGACGCATCGCTCGTGTGCTACGAGAACACGCACAACGGTGCGGGCGGACTGGTCACGTCACTCGACGCGTCGCGCGCCCTGTTCAACGTCGCGCGTACTGCCGGACTACCGGTGCACCTCGACGGTGCGCGACTGTGGAATGCCGCCGCAGCAACCGTCACCTCGCTTGCTGATTTCGCCTCGTGCGCAGACACCGTCATGGTGTCCTTCACCAAGGGGCTCGGTGCGCCGGTAGGTGCCGCTCTTGTCGGCGGCGCCGAACATATCGCGCGCGCCTACAAAATTCGCAAACGATTTGGTGGAGGCATGCGCCAAAGTGGAATGCTCGCGGCCGCGGCCATTTACGGGCTCGAACATCATTTATCCCGACTCGTGGAAGACCACGAAGCCGCACGCTATCTCGCGAATCTCATTGATGGCGTTGGCGGCGCGACGGTGGTGCATCCTGACACGAACATCGTGATGCTCGACCTCCCTTCACCCTGTGCCAACGCCATCGTCGCACGCGCGCAATCGCTTGGCGTACTTGTGTCCGCGTGGACCCCAAGCCGTATTCGCGCCGTCACGCATCTCGACGCGCCAATCAGCTTGATCGCCGACACCGCACCGCTACTTGTGCAGGCGATCGCTGAAACGTTGTCGTAGTTGTTGATGTCATCTCCACTGGACTATCTTCCCAATGCTCCGGGTCCCGGAGGGCACCAGCCCGCCAATCCCGTCAGGACCCCGAAGGTAGCAGCGGCACGTGGAGTCTAGCGTCGCTTCGTCAGGCCCGGAGTACTGCGCGCGGGAGGATCTGCTCCAATTGGAGAAGACCTCCCGCGCGCTTTATCTATTCCTATCCCTAATACCTTTCCCCAATCCCTAGTCCCTAATCTAGGTTTCTCCGAATGTCTCTCGCGCTCGCTCGTAAATATCGCCCCCGCAATTTCGCGTCCGTTGCCGTACAATCGCACGTTGCGAATACGCTCAAAGGAGCCATCGCCCGCGACCGGGTCGCACACGGCTATCTCCTTTGCGGGCCGCGTGGCACCGGGAAAACCACGCTCGCGCGCGTGCTTGCCATGGCACTCAATTGCGAGCGACGGGGCGACCCGGAGTTGCAGGGAGAACCCTGTGGCCAGTGCATCAGCTGTCAGCGCATTTGGGCGGGCAGCGCGTCACTCGATGTCGTCGAAATCGATGCGGCGTCAAACCGCGGTGTTGATGATGCACGCGAACTGCGCGAACGCGCGATGTACGCGCCCTCGGGCGACGATCGGTACAAGGTGTACATCGTCGACGAAGCGCATATGCTCACGCGGGAGGCCTGGAATGCGCTGCTGAAAATTCTCGAAGAGCCGCCACCACGCGTCGTGTTTGTGTTCGCCACGACAGAGCCACAAAAAATTGCCCAGGCCGCCGCGCCGGTGCTCTCACGATTGCAGCGTTTAAATCTGAAACGCATCGGTCCAGCCGAGATTCGCGAGCGGCTCGCTCTTGTGCTCACGGAAGAAGGCATTGCCTTCGAGGACGAAGCACTCGGCATGATTGCCCGCGCGGCTGACGGTGGTTTGCGCGACGCGTTGTCGCTTACCGATCAAGTGTTGTCGATCGGTGAAAGCGGTCATGTGACGGCCGAGAGTGTGCGCGTTGCATTGGGACTTGTGGCAGATGAGGAGTACCTCGCGATCCTCGATATTGTGGTCGAACGTCGCGCGGCGGATGTGTTTCCGGCCGTGCAACGTCTCGCCGACAACGGCGTTGATTTCGCGCTCATTCTCTCCGGGCTCGGCGACATGCTGCGAGCGCAGCTCACGTTTGCGTTGGGCGGCATTCCCACCGAATTGCCTGAGCGTATGCGATTGGCGCTCGAACAACGGAAGTCGAAAATTGCAGCCGGTGATCTATT
>JAYTTR010000080.1:0-2773 GCA_043744935.1 Gemmatimonadaceae bacterium | reverse complement strand
GCGCGGTTGCCGCCACCCAGTGTGCGTAGGTGTCGTACGGCGCAACCGATGGATTGTATCCAAGGCCGCGCAGCAGATACTCGCCAAACGTCAGTGAGATTGCGCCCAGCGCGGCAGCGCGAATGATCACCAGTTCAGCCCACCCGTACAAAAACGCGGGTAGCCGACCCCACCCTTCTCGTATATAGACGTAGTGCCCTCCAGTTTCCGGGAGTGCGCCCGCAAGTTCCGCCAGCGTGAGCGCGCCACAGAGAGAAAAAATTCCACCGGTGACCCAAACGGCGAGCAGTGGCAACGGTCCGGGCAACTTGTCGGCAATACCGGCCGGTGATCGGAAAATTCCAGACCCGATCGTGCTGCCAACCAAAACTGCGATCGCACTCCAGAGCCCCAATCGTCGAGGAAGCGCGGAGGCACGCGGTGGGATGGGAGGCGCGGCGTCGAAAGGAGGAGATGACATTGACGCAATGCTACAGTCAGGGCTCCAGTCGCGCAGGGGGGCACCCTGCTACTTTTCATGCATTATGTCACCAGTCCTTCTCGACGTGATTTTCTGGATCTCCGTCGCCTGCTGCGCCGTTGCGCAAGTGTTCATTTTGCGCGCGGTGTTCTCCGTGGTAGTTCAGCCGCGGTCGGACACTGCGGATGCAACCGCGCATGACACACCATCGACCGTCCCGATGCCAAAACGGACGCTCGAAATTGTGTGGGCGATTTTGCCGTCCCTTCTCTTGGCCGCCGCGTTCGTTGCTGCGTGGCGCCAGATGCACCCCTCGCCATGACGACCCCGCTTTCCTCACCGCCCCCACTCGCCGTACGTCGCGCTGCCTACGCGTCACTCGGCGTCGCCCTCGTGCATATCATTTTCGGCGCCATCGTGCGCATCTCGGGTTCAGGCATGGGATGCGGAGAAAATTGGCCGAAGTGTTACGGCTATTGGTTTCCGCCGTTCGACCGTATGGATCTCGTAATTGAGGTCATGCACCGTTATCTCGCGATCGCACTGTTTGCGTCCATCGCCGTGTTAGTCGCGACGGCATGGCGCGCGCGTCACATGTGGTCGGTCGGCGGGCGCGGTGGTGTGTGGAACACGGCCCGACTCGCACTCGGTCTCTGGTTTGCACCGGCATTATTTGGTGCGGTAACCGTGTACACCGGCAATCCCGCGTGGGCGACGGTCGTGCACAAACTGTTGGCCGCGTCCCTCATCGCCGTGCTGGCCGCGGCAACAATTCGCGCCGGTGGATTGGGCGGTTTACGCATGTTTTCCGCGCCGGGCACGACGGGCACAACAAAAGCAGTCAGTGGGGCGACCGTCGCGGCGGTGTTGGCGCTGCTCGTTGTCATCTTAGGCGGACTCACTGCGAAAATTCCCGGCGCGGCCGTTGCATGCGCCGGATTCCCGCTCTGCGGCGCCGGTTCACTCGGCGGCGGTGCGCAGCATGTGCAACTCACCCATCGCATTCTCGCGTATTTGTTGGTGCTCCATCTCGCATCGTTGCCGTTCGTGTTTCGCAAACGCGGCGAACCGTTGATGGTACTGCGGGCCGCGTGGCTTGGTCTTGGTCTTGGCGCGCTGCAAGTGGTGTGGGCAGCGTGGATGGTGACCGGCGGATTTCCCGGCGTTGTTCGTTCGCTGCATCAAGCCACGGGCATTCTAATTTGGGTGACCGCGTTCAGTATGACGTATCTCGCACGTATCGCGGCCGGACGGTCTGTGGTTGCCGCGCAACGCGCCAGTCCGGCATCGAACGGCGTTACCACTGCTGCGCGGATCGCCAACGTCGCGCACGGATGACGGGCGTTGCGATTCAACCCGACGAAGAGCAGGCCCCCGTACCGAAGGCGCGAGTAGAACCGTCGCTGTCACGCGACCTCGTCGCGCTCACAAAGCCCCGCATCATTTCACTGTTGCTGGTCACCACGATTGCTCCGATGTATGCCGCTGGATCGCCATCATTGTGGACCGTGTTACTGGTGACGATTGGTGGCTACCTCATGGCGGGCGGTGCGAACGCCGTCAACATGTACATCGATCGCGATATTGATGACGTGATGGCGCGCACACGCTTGCGTCCGATTCCCAGCGGCCGCATGACGCCCACGCAGGTGATGGCCTTTGGTGTGGCCTGCGCGACACTCGCCACGTGGATGCTCGCTCATTTTGTAAATGTGCTGACGGCTGGTCTCGCCCTCGCGGGATTTTATTTCTACGTCTTCATCTACACGCGACTGCTCAAGCGCACGTCGCCGCAAAATATCGTCATCGGAGGCGCAGCGGGTGCGTTTCCACCACTCGTTGGATGGGCTGCGGTGACCGGATCACTCGATGTCACCGCACTCTGTTTGTTTCTCATTGTGTTCTACTGGACGCCGCCGCACTTCTGGGCACTCGCGCTCATGAAGCAAGTGGACTACGGCCGCGCGCGCGTGCCAATGGCGCCGTTGGTCTGGGGTGAACGCGAGACGATGCACCAAATGGTGTGGTACACCGTGATTCTCATCGCCGTCACGATTCTCCCCGTGCTTTTCGGCGCGTTTGGTTGGTTGTATCTCGCATCGAGCGTCATCCTGAACGGCTTGCTCATGCGTGGAGTGTTGCGCATTCTTTCCGCAGCGAAAGCGGGCGCACCATGGAGTGGTCCGACGTGGTGGGTGTACAAGTACACGTTACTGTATCTCGCGCTGTTGTTTCTCGCGATGGCCATTGATCGCGCCCTGGCTCGGTGAGTGAACGAGGAGGGAGTGCGACGCTCGCGCCACCGCCGCGCAA
>JAYTTR010000079.1:0-2777 GCA_043744935.1 Gemmatimonadaceae bacterium | reverse complement strand
TGAGCAACCCGGACGTTTCTTTGTCGAGGCGATGCACCAACCCTGGTCGATCATTGCCGCCGCCGTCGGCCAACGGTTCACCGCGACCCATGAGCGCGTTCACCAACGTGCCGGACCAATTGCCAGGTGCGGGATGCACTACCATACCTGCAGGTTTATCAATGACGACGAGCGACTCATCTTCGTACACAATGCTGAGCGGAATCTGTTCCGGCGCAATGTCGCGTCCCGGTGGTGCCGGAATGACCACCTGCACGCGATCACCCGTCTCTCCGCGATACGAGGCCTTCTGATGCTTGCCGTTGACGGTGACATGCGTGTTGGCAATCAGTGTCGCAGCCTGCGTGCGCGACGTTTCGCAATGTCGCGCCACCATTAAATCGAGTCGTTCTCCAACAGCTTCGGCGACGTCAAATTCAACAGTCGTTGCGACGGCATCAGTCACGTTCGTTGCTCACGTTCTTGGCTCCAGAGCGCCAAAATAAGACACACTGCACCAACCGTCACCGCACTGTCGGCCACGTTGAACGTCCAGAAGCGAACGTCACCTATCCCGACGTCGATAAAATCCACCACACCTTCACGCAACCGAATCCGATCCAGCAAATTGCCCAAGGCGCCGCCGATCACGATGGGCACACCGATGGCCGCGAGTTTGGACAGGCGTGTGAGTTCCGCCGTGGATCGCAATAGCACAATCACAATCACCACAGTCAGTACAGAAAAAATCCAGCGGGACGCCGATCCGAGGTGCATGCCGAACGCGGCGCCCGGATTGTACGCCAGCGTGAATCGCACAAAGTCGCCGATCACACGATGCGGGATATGACGAGGTGCGAGACGCTCAACAGCAAATGCTTTGGTGACATAGTCGAGTGTCGTGACGGCAATGACGATCAACCAGAACGGGATCGTCGCAGACGGCGCGGGAGCCTTTGCACCCACGGTGTACTCGGACGACGACAACGCACTACTCATCGTGACTCTCCGTTGGCACCGTTGCGATCGGCTGTCGGCGTTCTTCGCCCCAGAGCACCCACGCCAACAGAACGGCGCCGGTACTCACCGCCATATCCGCCACGTTGAACGTGGGCCAACGATGCAACCCAACGCCGACATCGATAAAATCCACAACGCCAAGTTCTGTTTGCAGACGATCAATGAGATTGCCCATCGCGCCGGCGGCCACCAACGAAATCGCAAACACGCGCACGAGATCGGTGCTCGACGCCTGTTTGTACAACCGCCACAGGATGACGAGTGCGCCGAGGGTGAGCGCCATGAAAATCCAACGCGAATACCCGCCGAGGTAGAGCCCGAAGGCCGCACCGGGATTGTACACCAGCGCAAAGCGGAGGCCTTCGCCAATCACGTTGTGCGGCATACCCGACGGCGGCAGTAGCGAAACGGCCAGCACCTTGGTGAGCCGATCAAGCAGAACAATGACGATCAGCACGGGCCACGAGACAAGAGCCTTCACGTCAGTTCTTCTTCGCCTCTTCTTCGCGTTGCTTGCACGCGAAGCAGAAACGCGCATGCGGTAACGCGTCAAGCCGATCAAATGCGATCTCTTCCTGACACTGATGACACTTGCCGAACGTTTCCGGCGATTTGTACAAGCGCCGCAGCGCTTGATCGATGTGCCATAGAAAACGGCCCTCTTGCGACACGAACAGGAACGCTTTTTCGCGTTCCATCGCGTCTGTGCCCTGGTCCGCCATATGAAAGGAATACGCGTCGGCCCCGCCGTTATCGCCGTCACCGTTCGGTCCAAACGTATCGCCGTGGTGGCCGAGTTCTTTGAGGACGCGGCGACGCTCCTCGAGCAATCGCTTCTCGAAGAACGTGAGCAACTTTTTGGACATCGCCTTCGGCTTCTTCGCTGCGTTCGATCCGGCCATCGCTACCCTTCCTTGCTAAGCGCGATTGAGAGAGCACGTCCATCGACGTCTGACACTTGCGTCGCCAACCATGTGGAGCCGTGTCCATTGACATGGAACGGAGAGCCCGGTTCATCGCCGAGCACAAAACGCACGGCGAGCACTTCGTCAGCGATGCGACTCCGATGAGCAGCCACCGCGCTTTCCAACTCGCGATCGCCTGCAACGGCGACAGCGATCCGGTCACTAACATCCAACCGCGCTTCTTTCCGCAGACGTTGCACGCGACTGATGACTTCACGCGCTAAGCCCTCCGCCCGCAGCTCGGGGGTTACAGTGGGATCTAACGCAACGCCATATCCCCCGTCCTCCTGCACTACGGCATCGCCGGACGCGCGCCGGATGATGGTCAGGTCGTCCGGATCAATCAAGCGCGCCACGCCACCAACTTCGATCGTGACCGTGGTTCCAGCCGCTATCGCATGCAACTGCACGTCGGTGAGCGCCGAAACTGCAGCCGCAACAAGCGGTGTTTCCTTCCCAAATTTCTTGCCGAGCGCGCGAAAGTTGGCCTTGGCCTCGAGCGACACGAGCGCATCCGTCGATGTCACGAATTCAACACGTTTGACGTTCAGTTCGGACGCGAGCAAATCGCCTAACGCCACGACACCCTGCCGATGCCCCGGCACCACGCACTGCACCAACGGTAACGGCTGCCGCACATTCACGGCCGCCACATCGCGCGCTGCACGCCCAAGCCCTGCGAGCGCGCGGATGTCATCCATCGCTTGCTCAAGCTCGGCATCGACCGCCAGCGTTCCCCCACGCGTGTACGATGCGAGGTGTACAGAGGTTCCAACCAACGCCCGATGCACCGCGTCCGAGATAAACGGCGCG
>JAYTTR010000078.1:0-10862 GCA_043744935.1 Gemmatimonadaceae bacterium | reverse complement strand
GGATCGCGCGCTCGTACCCTCGCGCGATGAGCTGGTAGATTGGATTATGCCACTCCAAGGACTGTCCGACCGGCCCTTCAAAGTATTTCCGATAGATGAAGGTCATCAACACCGGGATCGCGGTCAAGGCGATCAGCATCGATCCGCCCACCGCGAATGAGAGCGTAAACGCCATCGGCCGAAATAACTTACCTTCGACGCTCTGCAGCGTGAAGATCGGCAAGTAGGCAAGGATGATGATGGTGATCGAGAAGAAAATCTCCTGGCCCACCTCCTGCGCAGCCGTGAGCGTAAGACGGAGGATGCCCTCTCGCCGTTCCTCATCTGTCATGACTTGGTAGCGCCGCATGATGTTTTCGACCATCACGACGGCACCGTCCACGATGATGCCAAAGTCCACCGCGCCGAGCGACAGGAGATTCGCCGGGATGCCGGTGAGCTTCATCATGAAAAAACTGAAGAGCATGGCCACAGGGATCGTGAACGCGACCACGAGCGCCGACCGTAAACTCCCGATGAAGAACACCAGCACGATGATGACGAGCGAGAATCCCTCGAACAGGGTCTTGGTTACGGTGCGGATTGTGTATTTGACCAGCTCACTCCGGTCGTACGTGATCCGCAAATGTACGCCTGGGGGTAGGTCACTCGCGTTGATCTGCTCCAGGCGTTTCTTCACGCCCTGCACCACCTCGGACGGGTTCTCGCCGCGCCGCATCGCAATGAGCCCTTGGATGCCCGAATTCACATCCTCGGCCGAGTCGCCGGCGATGGTGTAGCCCAGGATACCGGCTGGCGGTGACGGAAACTCCTGCACCGCGGCAACGTTCCGGACGAATACGGGCGTTCCACCCTGGTTCGTCACGACAATGTTTTCGATGTCGGCCATCTTCTTGATCTGGCCGAGGGCGCGCACCACAAAGCCCTGACCGCCGCGCGGCACGATGTTACCGCCCGTACTCACGTTGTTGCTCGTGATCGCGTCGATAACGTTCTGGATCGTCAGGCCGTAACGCGAAAGTTTGTCCGGTGCCGTCACCACGTGGAACTGCTTGACCAGACCCCCAAAATTGACGACGTCCGCCACGCCGTGCACCTGCAGCATGCGCGGCACCACGACCCAATCCTGCAGTGTGCGCAGCTGCATCGGGGTGTATTCTGGCGGGCCCTCCAGCACGTACCGGAAAATCTCGTCCGTCGGGCCCGAAAGCGGACCGAGCGTCGGCTGCACGCCGTCGGGCAAGTCGGCGTCGGCCAGCTTTTCGATGACGCGCGCCCGAGCGAAATAATCCTCAACGCCGTCCTCGAACGAGAGTGTGATGACGGAAAGCCCGAAAATCGTGCGCGAACGCGCGGTGGCGACGCGCGGCACGCTGTTGAGGGCACGCTCGATGGGGATCGTGACTTGCTGCTCGACTTCCTCGGCGGCGCGACCCGGGAAGGTGGTGATAATCACGACCTGCGTATCGCCAACGTCGGGATACGCCTCCTTCTTGAGCGAGATCCATGACCAGCTGCCAAGCCCGATCACACCAAGCACCGCAAGCAGCACGGCAATGCGGTTGCCAAGCGCCAGACTGAGAATACCTTGGATCATTTGGAGGGGACGGTCGACTGCGGGATGTGCAGGATGAGGAAGGCCACGGTCAGCGCAGACGGAAGAGGTAGCCCGCCTGGATCACCAGCTGCGGGTTTTTGGGATAGTCACGGAAGCCGTACGCGATACCTGTCTGCAGATGGACACCGTCGAGGTACAGGTCAAGCGCCGGGCCAATGTAGACCTGTCGACGATGGGTCGAGCCGCCGTTCGTGCTATCACTGCTGATCTGCGTCCCAAACGTGCCAAGGAGCGCGGCTGGCCCCACCGAGAAGCTTGGATAATGCAGCGTCCGCCAGACCGCCGCGCCCTGCAGGCCCCATCGCCCTTGCGACCAGTAGCCCGCCGACGCTTGGAGCGCGACCGTCGTCCAGAAGCGTTCACCGACCAAGTTGAGGTAGCCGGGCGTTCCGGTGGCGACGCCCAATGCAGAAAAGTTCGTCCCGGGCTCAGGAGGTGACTCGCGAAGTAGCGGGGGTGCGCCCGGATCCGCCGGCTGCGCCCGCAGCGCCGTCGCCGCGCCGCCGACGAGCAGGAGCGCTGCCAGCATCGTCAATCGGAGCCGCCTGCGCTTAGTAGCCAAAACTGAGGCCCTTAAGCAGCATGGTGCCGACCGTGACCACATTGTCGCCCGCGTTGAGGCCGGCCACGACGATCACCGAATCGGCGCTAGCGCGCTCCAGTGTCACCGGTCGACGCATGAACTCGTTGGGTGCCGTGCGAACGAAGGCATAATCATGCTCCTCGACCGTGATGATCGCCGAAGCCGGCAGCAAGACCACCGAGCGACGTGCGTCGTCGAACGTGACCCGGGCGTACATGCCCGGCAGGAAGCGCGCGGCAGTGTTGGGCACCGCGATTCGGATCTTGACGGTGCGCGTCAGCGCGTCGATGACGTCGCCAATTGCGCCGACCGATCCTTTCACCGGCGCGTCCGGGAACGAATTGAACAGGATCGTTGCCGGGCTTCCTTTCTGCACCTCGTGCAACTGCACCTCGGGTATATCGGCCATGAGCCACGCAGTACCCGACCCGGCGCGTTCGAGATCGACTATGCTGAATCCCAGCGCCCGCAAGTGGGTTTCGAACTCCGCTAGGTTTGCCCGAGCCGTCGCCGCGTCGGTCTCCGCCTCGGTGACATCGCGCCCCGTGGCCCCTTGGTTTACAAACATCTGTCGGACGCGCGCCAGCGCCTTGGTCGTCCGCTCCACGGCTACCTTGCCCTGGCGGTACTGGGACCACGTGGTGGTCACGTCAGGCGACTCAAACAGCACGATGCGATCACCACTGGTGGCCGACACCGTGGCCACCACATGGGCCGGCGCGCGCACGGAGACTACCGCCGCGCCCCGCGATGCCCTCGATGAGATGAGCTGTTGCAGGCCGGGGCTGTTGGCAAGAAACGTGATCTTCACGCCCTGTTCAGAGACAATAGGCCGATTGCCTACGGGTGCTAACGCAGACGCCTTCGACTCCTGCTTGCTGCAGGCGACGATGAGCAGGACCGACGAGGTGCGACAAAACTGGGCAATGGAGTAGCGCATCAGGGAGTAACCATCGGTTGGCCTACGGCAAAATTGAGAGCCTCGAGGGCGTCGATCCGGACGTTCTCGAGCTGGAGAAGCTGCTGGATAGTCTGTCGGTAGGCATCGAAGAAGTCGGCATACTGGATGATTGTGATATCCCGCTGCTCGTACATCTTTGCGGTGCCGGCGACCAGCGCGTCGTACTCTCCGGCAAAGCTGCGGTCCAGATCGTGGAACATACGGTCCGCGTCCGAAGCCTTCTGGAACGCGGCGACCACCTCGCGCTCCGCTTTCTGCGCTGCCACCGCGGCTAGGCGTCGGTTTCCCTCGAGGGTGTACTCGGAGACCTTGATGTTTCCCTGGTTGCGGTTGAGCACCGGGAGGTCCACCGCCACCGTGACGCCAAAGTAATCGGGTTGGTAGCTGCCGTTCCGCGAGTAGTGGCCGCCCACCGTCACGTCCGGGGTGCGGAGTGCTCGCTGCAGCGAGAGATTTGTGGTTTCATAGTCAATACTGGCGAGTGCTATGCGCACGTCGGGCCGAGATGTGCGTGCGGTCGCAATGGCCGCATCGATGGACAGGGTGTCCACGCGTAAACTGTCGAGGCGTTGGGTGTCGAACACTGGAGCGTAGTAAGTGATCGGCATCCCCTCATCCCGCAAGAGCACCCGCAGGCTCCCCTCAAGGTCGCGGATCCGACTGAGGTAGCCGAGGCGCTCCGTCTGGACGGCGAGAAGCAGCGACCGGAGGCGCACCACTTCGGCCAAAAGGATCGACCGCGACTGATACATCTTTTCGGCGGCGGCGATGGTCCGGCTTACGGAGGCCAAGGCGCGATTATCGAATGCGACTGCCCGTTGCAAATAGTACAAATCGTAGAAGTCGCTGCGCAGCTCATAGCGGAGGGCCCGGAGTAGATCGGCCAGCTGATGCTCCGCGACCTGCTGGTTGATTGTCGCCAGCCGGACCTGCTTGCTCCGCTTGCCCGCCAGCAGAAACAACTGCGTCACGGCGATGTCGGTGTTGCCGGTTCGCGTGTAGTCGAACGGCGGCCGGTTGCGGTCGTTCGCCATTTGCTCGACACTGATATTCGGGTTGTTCCAGAGCTTGGCTTGTTCGATGGCGGCTTTCGAGGCGTTGATGTTGTAGCGAGCCGCCAAGAGCGAAAAATTTCGCGCCAGAAACCGTGCCTCAAGTTCCGGCAGCTGTGCGCGCACGGTGTCGATGGAAAAGACGAGCTGACTGTTGCCTTGGGCTGTGGCCGACAACGGGCCCAACAGAACGGCTAGCGCGAACGTAGTGCGCAACCATGGCGGAAACAGACGGACGACAGCCACTTGGAATATCAACACGTCGATGATTCGTCGCGTATGGAGTGAGGGGTCAGACATGGGCAGAGGACGCGAGGTGCTTTTCGTACTGCCCTTGCAGGACGCGTCCAGGACGCCGATTCGGAAGTAGCAACCGCGCGTGCACCCAACCGGTTTGTCCGGACGAAGCTTACATCACAGCCCGGTGATCAGGATTGACAGTGTTCGGGGAATTCTGCGTCGCTATGTCTGTCGTGTAACGGCGTCACGATTTGTTAAGGCTTCGCCAATGAATGAAAGTTCCACTGCTTCAACCCCCAAGACGAGCGCGACCCCACTCGCGAGCGCAGTACCAAATTCGCCTTCACGGCCAACTGGATGCAGCGCATTCGGCGCACAATTTGCACATCGACACAGCCGTTTGACGCGCGCACGAACAATTACCGCAACCGCATCGACCGAAACGTGATCGATCGCCTGATTTGCAAATTGCTCAAGACAACACGTTGCTTCTGACACGATGAAGATCGATCAGATCGCGGCCTACACCTACTTTGACAACCGCTCTATACTCGCCAAGCGCGTCTGTGCCAAATCGTAGTTCTTGTTCAACTCGAGCACGTTCCGGTACAGCGTCGCGGCGTACTTTGTATTTCCGCGGTCCATCTCCTCCTCTGCACGACTGATCAACTGGGAAATCCGCTCCTGATTGGGTCCGCGCGTCGTTGGCACGACGGCACCTTTCACAATGGGAATCTCCGGCAGCTTCATGCCTCTATTGATCTTGGCGCCGAGCTCCCCCACGATGTCCAGCAGACGATCGGACTTGCCGCGAATGGTTTCCACGTAGTCCCACTGGCCAGTCTCCGTATTCACCGCGCGCACGTCAATGCGCAGCTTTTTGCTTGCATCAATGATGAAGGTGCCATCAATGAAATGCCGCGCGCCGAGAAGCTTGCCCAGTCGCACAGCGGTGGCGGGATCGACCCGATCTGAGTTTTGTAGATTCTGTTCAGCCAAGAGCGCTTGCAATTTGTCACGCTCCACGACGCGAATGCCAGGATTGCGCGCCAACTCGTACCCCAGCATCATCGCCAACCCTTTGCGCAGCGGTTCGTACTTGGCGTTGTCAACGAGCGATCCGTTGTCGAAGTAGAATACGGCAACAGTGGGACGCGTATCCATGATGCGCGCTTGTGCGGCCGCCGTCTGTGTAACAACGGCCAGCGAGAGCGCGACGACAGCGAGTGCACGGTTCACGCGAGTGAGCGGCAGTGCGTGGGCGGATGTGATGCGCAACACCATAACCTCGGAAAAGTGGGGTAACATGCGCTTGCATGCTGATAGACGTTGCTGCATCACCAATTCAGCGTCAAGATGACCCGCACTGGGTTCGCGCAGCATCTATACCATCGATTTCGATCACCGTGACCCCCGCAAATGTCCAAAACCTGCCCGCTGTGTGACCGGATTTACGAAGACGAGCACATCTTCTGCGCCGCTGACGGTTCAGCGCTGCAAGGCGGGAGTGTCGGCGATAATCTGATTGACAGCGTGATCGATGAGCGCTACGTGATCACCGCGCTTTTAGGTGAAGGTGGCATGGGACGCGTATACTTGGGACATCACGTCCACCTCCCTCGCAAAGTCGCCGTCAAAGTCCTGCACGCTCGGCTTACAAATGATCCCGCCGCGGTCGCGCGGTTCACTCGCGAGGCGAGTAGTACAAGCCGTATCGAGAATCCGCATGTGGCACGGGTCTTCGATTTTGGACGCTTGGCGGGTGGTGGGACGTATCTCGCGATGGAGTACATCCCCGGACCAACGCTGTCGTGGGTGCTCGATCAGGAAGGCATGCTACCAACGGCGCGTGTGGTATCGCTGATTGCGCAGCTCGCCGACGGACTGGGCGCCGCACATCGATTGGATATCGTGCATCGCGATCTCAAGCCGGACAACGTGCTGCTGATGACGATGGCCGACGGCCAGGAATGCGCAAAAATTGTAGACTTCGGAATCGCGAAGGCGATCGGTCCGGACAATGATGACACGCTGACTTCGCCAGGCTTTGTGACGGGTACACCGCAGTACATGAGTCCAGAACAGTTTCTTGGCTCCACGATTGATTGTCGTTCTGATGTCTTTGCGTTGGGGCTGTTGGCCTTTCGCGCCCTGACCAATACGCTCCCGTTCGCGGCACCAACGCCTGAGCGCGGATTTAGTGCAGTGTTGATGGATGCTCCGTTGCGGCTCGACCAAGCAGTGCCCACGCGCGCGTGGCCCGGGGGCTTGCAGTCGGTGTTTGATCGTGTGTTATCGCGCGAGCCAAGCGGACGCTACGCGTCGGCCGCAGCATTCGCCAACGCGTTGCGTGACGCGATGGACGACAACACACGTCCGATGCCAACTGGTGGGGTACGCGCGTTGCCCGCACCGGGCAATCGCGACGAAGACAACGTGATACGTCGCCCACGATGGATCGCGCCAACGATCGGCGTGCTCGTGCTGGTTGCGGCAGCATTAGTACTTGTGGTGATGCGCAACGACAGCGGGCCATTGGTTGCGCCCGTCAGTAGCAATGTTGTTCAACCTTCAATTGGCGACAGCACCATTCGATTTGTAACGCCAACACCGGCCAATGTTGATTCGGTTACGGCGGTCGCGCGCGCGCCGGTCATCGCACGTGCATCGACCCGACCAGTTGCACAACCACCGAGCGTTGATACGGCGTTGCCATCCGCGCGCGTCATGAAAAATTCGAATGATATCAACGCGCGGCTCGACGTGGTGCGCGACTCACTGGATGCGTTGCTGTTAGCCGACGAGGGTCATGATGATCCGGCGCATGCGAATGCGTTGGTCGCGCGCCTTGATGTGCTGCTACCAAGCGCGCGTACCGCGGCCGATAGTGCGCGTGCGTACCTGCTGAAGGCCAATTTGCTCAAGCTCGCCGGTGATCGATCGGGCGCGTGCAGCACGCTCAGTCGTGCGCGGGGTGTCGCCACGTCGGAGGCGGACCGTAAGTCCGTCACACGGAATACATCGCTGTACGGTTGCTAGCGGGTCTGCGCCGAGCTACCGCTTGATCTTGGGCGGCAATACGGCGGGCTCCGCACGCAAAGCACCGGGAGGCGCGCTGGACGCTGGTGGTGCGAGGCCGCTGATCGTGTTGATCGGCCGTATGGTCACGCCGTCCCAGTCGAACACCGTCCACAGTGTGCCAGGCAACGCCGGCACGGCGAAGCTCTGCAGCAAACCGCTGGCCCCGTACACATCGACACGCGCGCCTGAGCCGGACAGTCCAACGTCGGACGGGACGTCGCCCGCCGAATAATTATGCACAGAGTAGACGTATCGCCCGGTGGTGCGTTGCGCGATCGTAATTGTTTCGGGGCCATAACCATTCGTTGCGTCAACGTCGAGACACGCATACGGGATCGTGGTACACGAACCGCGTGACCCGTAATAGACCCAGAAGCTGGTTTGATTTACACTCGGACCAGTCAGGTGCGAATCCAGGTCGGCGGGTAGCGCGCCCCACGTCAACACAATGCGCAATGATCCCGTGCTGGACGTTGGCGCGAGTAACACGTTTTGCGATGACGCCACACGTCCCGCACCGAGCGACACAACGGTGCGACTGCCATTGCTAAATCCCGTGGCGCGCACGGAGACGGTGTACGTGCCGGCATTTACGGTAGAGAATTGGTAAAAGCCGGACGTCGCCGTTGTGGTTGTGGCGAGAATGATACCCGTCGTTGTATTCACCCCGGCGTACAGGTCCAATGTGCCGGTGGCCACAATTTGTTGATTGGTAGTCGCATTGAGTACTGTGCCGGAAATTGTGCCACCGCCGACTGCGGTCTTCACTAACGGAATCGCTGCCAGTGTTTGGGCACCGTTGCTGGCCGTACCGGCAATGCTTGCGGACGCATAGCCGTTTGCGGCGACTCCAATATCAAATGGACCACCAACAATGCTACCCGACGTGTAGTTGCCGGCATTGTCTGACGTTACCGTGCGTTGGACTTGGCCGCCGCTATTGAACGTGATCGTCGCGCCGGCGATACCGGAGTTTGTTTCGAAATCAAACACTCGACCCGAATACGTACCCGTTGTGCCGACGGTAACGGGCGCGCTCGCGGTGACGTTGTTCGCCGTCTGTACATTGATCGTGGTTGCGCCATTGGCGACGGCGGTGACCACGCCCGTCGTTGACACAGTGGCCACGCTTGTGTTGCCGCTCGTCCACGTGACCGGCGAGCTGGTGGTGATATCGAGCCCGGTAGCGTCACGCACGAGTGCTGTGAACGCTTGTGTTGCACCGACACCTAACGTTGCGGACAGCGGCGACAGTGTGAGGCTTGCGGGTACACCGAGCACGCTGAAGGTGGCTGTCCCGCGAAAACCGTTTGCTGTCTGCGCTGTAATGGACGCTGTGCCTGGTGCAACCGCGGTGACAACGCCCGCTTGCGAGACGGTTGCAACCGTGGCGGCAGACGTGGTCCACGTTAGTACGGGCGTCGGCGTGATTGGGACTTGTGTGGCATCGCGAACGGTCGGCGTGAGCGTTTGTGTTGCGCCGACGTTGAGCGTCGTTGCGAGTGGAGCGAGCGTGACGCTGGCCGGTACAGCGGCGACGAGCACCGTGGCCGTTCCGATAACGCCATTGGTCGTTGTTGCAGTGATTGTTGCGGTACCCGGTGCAACGGCAGTCACGACGCCCAGTTGCGTGACACTAGCCACGGTGGTGAGTGACGAACTCCATTGCAGCGACGGGGTTGGTGTAATCGCGACACCCGCAGCGTCGCTGACAATCGGCACAAAAGTTTGCGTGGCTCCGACGCCAAGACTCGCTGCAGTCGGTGTGAACCGCACAGTGGCGGGTACTGCGAACACACTGATTGTCGCCGTACCCGTAACGCCGTTCGCGGTGCGTGCGGTGATAATTGTTGATCCCGCTGCAATTGCCGTGACCGTGCCCGTCGCGGACACTGTCGCCACTGTGGGTTGCGCACTTGTAAAAGTCAGCGCGGGTGTTGGCGTGATGGCAACACCTGCAGCGTCCTTCACATTTGTTGTAAGCAGTTGTGTTGCACCGACGGCAATGGTGGCCGCTGTCGGAGCAATTTCAATCGACGCCGGAATGGGAGCGGCGATGTTCACCGTGATGCTGTTTTGCACCAATGCCGCGCCAGTGCCGGTGATTGCTGCGACGGTCGCGCTACCAACAGCGATGCCGGTGATCACACCCGTCGCACTCACGCTCGCGATCGCTGGCGCCGATGTCGTCCACACAATGACACGACCTGCAATCGCCACGCTCGCCGCATCGAGCGGTTCGGCCGACAGCGCAGCGGTTGCACCGGTTACCAACGAGACGGACGTAGGCGCGGTGTTTCCATTGTAGATGAGCCGCACGGATGTTGCGCCGCGCGCCGCGAGCGCGGGCGTCGATGCGGATTCACCGGCGCGCACCTGCACGACGGGCAGCACATCACGAGCCAGCACACGCGTGTTTGCGAGCACGTCTACCGTGACTTGCACCGGGCAACTCGTTGCGGCCACTGCTCCTGTGCTTACGTCCCGCAAACATTGAGCAATATCGAGCGATAGCGTCACGTCGCGCGTCTGCCCCTGCGCATATGCCACCGTCACATCCTTGAGCACGACGACCGCGCTCGGCGTCGAATATCGCGCGACAACCCGCACGGCGGTGATATCGCCATCCGCCGCAAGCGCACCGAGCGCGACGTTGACGCCTAAGTGTGCGTCGCCTGTGCTGATCGACGTCACGCGTGTTTTCTCTGTGCACGCCATAGGCTGCATCGCGAGCAGCGCGAGTGCGAACCATCGGGCATGAAGTCGGCTAACCATGGGCATTGCGCTACGCGTCGAGGATGGCACGTCGAGAAAGACGAAGGGTGGCAAACTCTCTGCGCTACGATAGCGCATCGCTCCTCTTGCCGCGAGGCCGACGCGCCACATAGAATAGGCCGTCGACACGCACTGTGCCGCGAGGCCGTTTCACGTGGTAAGCACCGCACCCCAGGCACCCGATGAATCTTGTGCTGCAGTCAAATCGCCGCCGTGCTGTTCGCTTCATGTTGATCGCAGCGAACGCGGTCCTCGCGTCGTGCGCGACGGCGGGTGGACCTGCAAAGCCTGTCATACCCGCGATGCCACCGTCGCGCACCGTTGCGGTACTGCCGCTTACTGGCGGTACCGGAATGGAAGGGCTTGGCTTCGCATTGTCCGAAATTCTTTCCCGCGACTTGGCGTTGGTACCACGACTTCGGGTGGTTGAACGGGCTCGGCTTGACGCGGTGCTGAAAGAACTTGGATTGGCCGCGAGCGGACGAGTCGCACCTCAATCGGTACCGCGTGCCGGGCAGTTGGTTGGGGCCGAACGTGTATTAAGCGGGGTTG
>JAYTTR010000077.1:0-2783 GCA_043744935.1 Gemmatimonadaceae bacterium | reverse complement strand
GTGCTCGATCGCAATCCCTGCGGATCGAGTTCCGGCACAGGGTCCGCTATCTCCGCCAATCTCGCCGCCGTTGGTATTGGTACGGAGACCGATGGTTCAATCATTTGTCCATCATCGATTTGCGGGTTGGTGGGAATCAGGCCCACGGTTGGGTTATGGAGTCGGAGCGGCATTATTCCAATCTCTGTTTCGCAAGATACCGCTGGGCCGATGGCCCGCACGGTTGCGGATGCAGCAGTGTTGCTCGGTGCACTGACCGGTGTGGATTCGCGTGACGCCGCCACGACCGCAAGCAATGGAAAATCGAAGACCGACTACACGCAATTTCTGGATGCAAACGCCTTGAAGGGGGCACGCATTGGTGTCGCGCGCAACATGGCTGGATTTCATCCACAGGTGGATGCAACATTCAATGCAGCCATCGCGGCCTTGCGCTTGGCGGGCGCCGTTATTGTTGATCCAGCCGACGTGCCAACCGTTGGAAAGTATGATGACGCCGAGGCCGAGGTGCTGCAGTACGAGTTCAAGGATGGGGTGAACAAGTATCTCGCGTTACGTGGTGCAACGTCACGCATGAAAACGTTGGAAGATCTCATCGCGTTCAACAAAACGAACGCTGCGCGCGAGATGCCGTGGTTCGGACAGGAGCAATTTGAAAAGTCGCAGGCGAAAGGCTCACTTGGCGATCAGAAGTACATCGACGCGCTCGCGCACTGTCGCAAACTTTCGCGCGCGGACGGGATCGATGCGGTAATGGCGAAGCATCAACTCGATGCGATCATCGCGCCATCGAATGGCCCGTCGTGGCCAACAGATCTGGTCAACGGTGATCACTACGGCGGTGGAAACAGCAGCGTGGCTGCCGTGGCTGGATATCCGAGTATTACTGTACCCATGGGCTTCACGGCCGAACTGCCGCTCGGACTTTCGTTCATTGGTGGCGCGTGGAGCGAGCCGAAACTCGTTGCACTGGCGTACGCGTACGAGCAAGCCACACACGCGCGTCGCGCACCAAAATTTTTGCCATCGGCGTCGTACGTACGCGCATGAGTGACGATGCCGAGGCGACCAACCCACGTCGTGGCGCCGTGATCGCACTGGTGATTGCGGTTGTCTTGGGCGTCGGTACGTGGTTTGGATTGTCGCTGGCCGCTGACAAAGGACTTGATCGTCTCGCGCGTATCGATCGCCTGCGTGCGGGATGCGACAGTGCGTGGAGCAACAGTCGTACGCGCGCCGACTCGCTCCGCGTCAATACACGTGCGCTCTCGGATACAATCGACCCTCGATCAAACGCCGCGCTGAAAGTGTGCGGTAGTTTGCGCTCAAGCACTGAAGCAAAACGGTTACCCAACCCGCGGGAAATGTCGGGTGAACCCATGCCACGAGGGTTGCGCTAATGCGTCGAGCGTCGCTACTCGTTGTCCTGCTCGTAGTGGTTGCGGCATATTTTCTCGCGCCTATTGTGGTGGATGGCCGGATGAACACGGTGAGCGCAACGCCGTTGCCAACCGTTTCGCCAGAAGCGAGGTCGTTGCACAAAAGCTTGTTCGTGGCCGACCTCCATGCTGACCAACTATTGTGGGGACGCGATTTATTAATGCAGGCAAATCGTGGGCACGTGGATATTCCGCGCCTGCGAGAAGGCAATGTGGCACTGCAAGTGTTTTCGGCTGTGACCAAAACACCGCGCGGCATGAACTACGACCACAACACGGGTGAGACGGACAACATTCTCTTGCTCGCGCTGCTGCAACGTTGGCCCGTCGCGACATGGCGGAGCCTGCGCGCGCGCGCCGTATACCAGGCGCAGCAATTGTATGATGCCGCAGCGCGATCCAACGGATCGTTCACGGTCATCACCACGCAAAAGCAGTTTGCCGATTTTGTAACGCGTCGTGCAGCGACGCCGTCACTCGTTGGCGGCATACTCGCAATTGAAGGTTTGCACGCACTGGATGGCAAACTCGAAAGCGTTGACACGTTGTTTGCGGCCGGGTTTCGCATGATGGGCCTCACGCACTTCTTCGACAACGAAGTGGCGGCGAGTGCGCACGGGGTCACCCACGCAGGCATCACGCCCTTTGGTCGCACAGTGTTGCAGCGCATGAACGCCCTCGGCATGATCGTTGATCTCGCACACGCCTCTCCACAAACGGTGGAGGAAGCACTCGTATTGTATCCCGGACCCATTGTTGTTTCGCATACCGGAGTTGTCGGAACGTGCCCGGGACCACGCAATTTGACAGACGCACAGTTGCAGAAAATCGCCGCGCACGGAGGCGTGATTGGTATCGGCTACTGGGACGCCGCGACGTGTACGATTGGTGTCGATGCAGTAGTGCGTGCCATGATGTACGCTGCAAAAATTGCCGGCGCCGATCACATCGCCTTAGGCTCTGATTTTGACGGCGCTACACATGAACCATTCGATACGAGTCACCTCGATGTCATCACCGATGGCTTGTTGAAGGCGGGAATGTCCGCCGATGACGTGCGAAAGGTCATGGGAGGTAACGTGGGCGCGTTCCTGGCCGCATCGCTGCCGCTCGGCGGGAAATGACATCAATCACCACGCCATCCCCGTCGCAGCAGAGTGCAATCGAAGCTGAGCCGCACGCACTGCTGGTGCTTGCGGGACCAGGCGCGGGTAAGACCTATTGCCTCACAGAACGCATTCGTTTTCTCATTGAGCAACATCAATTCGATCCCGCACGCATCTGCGCCTTCACGTTCACCAACAAGGCAGCCGGTGAGATTGCACACCGACTTACCGCGCGCTT
>JAYTTR010000076.1:0-2801 GCA_043744935.1 Gemmatimonadaceae bacterium | reverse complement strand
ATAAAACGACTCTTCATAAAAATCTCCATCAATAAATCGTGCAAAGTGTACTCGCAATCACGGGCACCAATTACTGTGCGCCTCTAATCTTGCGAAGTCAAGAGCCACTCACGGTGCGCTGCGTTCCAATGACATGCTTCTGCTCTCGGATACGACCCTCGCGTCAGTCTAGACTTGCCCAGAAAAAGTGGACTGTCTGTGAAAACATTACGCGGAATTCGGCAATCGCATTTCGTAGTCGATACGACTGATGTACCCAAGCGTTGAGTGTCGCCGTTTCCGGCTCTGTCACGTCTCGAGGTATCAGAAGATGGCACGTCGCGCTTCGGACCGGGCAACTGAATCATGCAACATAACTAACTGGAGTTGCAGCATCTCGAAGTAGCGCTCAGCGACGGCGTTGGCATACTCGTCGCTCTTGCTCGCAAACATGCCATGCGCCGCCAGCTCGGTTCGATGTGCTGCGGATGCGTGCCGGGTGAATTTTGCGAGTCGTCGCAACACCTCATGAGCGAGGTGGACGATGTCAAGGATGGGCCAACGGAAGTCACGACGGTCGACGCGCGATAGACAACGCGGCGGCGTGGTCATTGATCGTATTTGATCGTTCGTGTATCGCCGAAATCGTCGCGATACGTCACCATCGGTAAACCGTCCTTGCTTTTCCCACTTTCCATTTCCGTCGCTGGTATTGGTGCGTCGACGGTTGCCTCATTGTGCGCGACCTGCGCAGCCGCAAAATCTTCTGCTACTTGATGCACCCATGCGTCGAGCGCTGCAACCTGGGTCGTCACCACTTCCGTGGGAAGCGGCACTGGAACGTTGTCGTCGGCCACGTGAATTGCTCCTGAGGCGAGGATGAGGACTCTCCCTCAAGAGCGCAATCACAAGACGCGACGGGTCAACTGACTACCCCGCGAAGCAGTATGTACACCCGGCTTCCTGCGCCTTCGCGACGCCAAGCACCCCACTCGGCAGTTCGTAGACGCCCGGCAGCAAGCCCGCGCGCCACTCGGCGTACGCAACGTCCGGTGCCACACCCGCACCCGCGCCCGCCATTCCTGACATGACTTTCATCGCGAGACCGCACGCGCCAATCACGACGCCTTTCGCGAGAAGTTTGTCGGCTGACGCTTCGATGTTGAGCATGTCGCCTGCTTTCGACTTGTAAAAAATGTTGCGCAGGGCCGGTTCTTTTGTGGCTGGATCCGTGACGTTGAACATTTTGCCAAGTGCGTACTTTTTCCAAACTGAATCTTGCAATGCCAAACCGATTCCGAAGTGTCGCACGACAACCATGGCACTGATGTCTGCCGGCGTGAGCTTGTAATGCTCCATCATTGTCTGCAAATACGTGCCGGCAAACATGAACGGAAATCCGCCGTTCGTGGCTGGTGCATCAAACACCTGTTTGTGTTTTCCCTTCAGCGCTTTGAGCCACGGATCATCAGCAGCGATTGGAAGCGCATGCGCAGCTACGGCTGCCAGCGGCGCAGTAGCAAGTGCCAACGTACCTGCGGCGACCTTCCCAATAAACGTACGCCGTGCAGATGTGGGGTGTTCATTGAGCGACATAGCCGACCTCGGAGTGGATGGACTCCTAGAATATGGCTCTCTCACGCGGCAGCGATAGCAAGTTGATTTATTTAATCCCTATTTCCTCATCTCTAATCCCAATCATCACGTTCCCCCAAACCACTCGTACCCTCGATCTGTCCAATACCCGCCAGTGCGTTCCACACCGAACTCGATTCTCGTCAAATACTTCGTGTTTTTGTATCCCAACTTGATCGGCGAATGCACGCGCGCCGGTGCGCCGTACGCCGGGGACAGGAGTTGTCCATCTTTCACGAGCACGATCATCGTTTGTGGGTGCAGAGCACTCTCCATGTCCCAACTTTCGTGATAGTCATCGTCGAATGACTGAAAGTCGACGTACTCCGCCGTGGGCAGCGCACCCGCCAACGTGAAAATTTCGCGCATGCTCACACCGGAGAATTTCGCTACGGCGTTCCATCCTTCAACGCAAAAGTGATCGACGCGCTGCTCAATACGTGGCATGGCCATCAATTGCGCGAGCGTCAGCGTCAACGGCGTGCGTACTAACCCACCAACCGCGAGTGACCATTCTCCATCCGCCTTTGTGTTCCACATTGGCACCTGTTTCGAGACGAAGTACGATGGGAATTCATCACCAGCAATGGTTGCGTTGGATCGTGCACGATCCATCTGCGTGTGTCGCAACAACCACCGCTCCACGACTTCATTGCGACGTGTCGCGAAATCGAGCAAATGTTCGGCGCTCCTGGGTCCGGTTGAATCACACGCTGCGAGCAGGGCGAGGGCGAGTGACGAACCACCTGCACGAAGGAAGCCGCGGCGAGACGCGCCATGTGCGGCAACACTGAGATCACTGCGTGACTCAAGTGACGTGACCGCGCGATCGACAAGTTGACCGGCACGAATGCGCAAAACACGATCACTCATCTCGCATTCTCCTCTGTTGCGGGCGCGTCCTGCTTTCGTCGCGGCAGCAAATGCCAGAATGGTCGCGCATTACGCGCTTCGGGAGACAAGCGCTTGCTATATCCGCCCGTGGTCATGCTGCGCACACTGTATGGATCAACACTCAAGACCATGAACACGTGCACAATCGAAAGCCCAACCAACGCAACCATACTGCTGAAATGCCAGTATCGTGCCCACACATACCCCCCCAACACGTTTGTCAGCCACCCCAGCGACACTGGCTTCCAAACGGCGATGCCGGAGATGACAATCATTGTCGCAAGAACAGGCAT
>JAYTTR010000075.1:0-10970 GCA_043744935.1 Gemmatimonadaceae bacterium | reverse complement strand
GACTTGAGCGCATCATCTTTGCTCAAACCAAAGGCTGCGGCCATCCCCGCCGTGTACGGCAAGTTACGCGCTTCGGCACCCGCATCGCCCGATGTAATCGCGAACCGCACGCCCGCGTTGGCCAGGATACCCGGCGCACTGTAATTCACGTCGTAGTTATCATCTTCGCGGCTCGGCAAGTCCATCACGCTGCTCAACAACACCGGCACGTCATGCTGCTTGAGATACGCCGCGATCTGCCACGCTTCGCGTCCACCAACAACAATGGGCTTGAGCTTCATCTCTTCAGCAAAAGCCACGGCCTCGCGAATATCGGTCGTGCGATCAGCAATCAACAATACAGGTAATAGTCCGCGGATAAACGGCACCATTGACGCAAGCACGACATCCTGCTTCGGGCGCGGCAAGGTCTTGTCCTTCGCGTACGCATCCATCACCTGCGCATACGCTTCGGCGTCCTTCAACATCGTGCGCAGCGAATCGAGCTGTCGTTGCCGCGTGCGATTCACATCTTGCGTGTTTGCACCACCCGTGGTTGGAGCAAATCCAAAACCACGTCCACCAAAACCGGAACGTGGCAGTTCGATTACCAATGCCGCGCGTTGCACCACAACCATTTCTGGCGCGGTGGAACCCGACAAATTCATGATAGCAGCTTGCCCCGACATGATGCCGCCTGTTGGACGCGACAACACGTGCGTAATACCAACGACACGCGTCACACCAACATGCGCACTATGCGGATTAATGCCGAAAAATGCCTGCGCGTTGGGATTGAAACTGCCAGTTTCAGACACATCGACGGTTGCCGCCGCGCCCTGCGATACTTCTGACAAGCCAAGTGATGTGCCCGCGTCCATCATCCCGGGATACACCACCAATCCTTTTCCGTTGATGACATTCGCGCCAGTTGGTACGGTGGCGTTGGCACCGAGCGACTGAATTTTTCCGTCGACGATGACGACGGTACCGCTTTCAATCTCCACGCCGCTCACCGGAACGATGCGCGCACCCGTGATAGCGTACGTACCACGCGCGCCTGGCGGTGGATTATACGAGCCGAGTTGTGCCGAAGCATCACGCGTAGTGGCGACAAGCAGCGTCGCGCACACTGACGCGCCGAGGGTGAATGCGCGAGACATCACGGCTGCATCTCCGGCAAAGGGGTAATCACGCCACGTGCAGGTGCGGCTCGCGGGGTTTGATTGGGTTCGGCTTTCTCGAGATCGGCGCGCTCTTTCATCTTGGCGTCGCGTTGCGCGAGATCTTTTTGGCGATCAAAGAATAGTTCGCCATCAATAAACGTTTTATCGACGTTCGCATACACACTGAGCGGATGCGCACTCCAGATCGCGATGTCTGCATCTTTGCCAACTTCGATGGAGCCAACGCGCTTCTCGACGCCCAGTTGAATGGCGCCATTGTACGTAATGGTTTTCAGCGCTTCGTCTTCGGTGAGACCACCATACTTCATGAGCTTCGCCGCGTCGATGTTGAGCCGACGCACCCGCTCATCGCTATCGGAGTTGATCGTCGCCACCACACCATGCCGCATGAGAATTGCCACGTTGTACGGAATCGCGTCGTATGCTTCGAGCTTGTACGACCAGCTATCGGCAAACGTCGACAGTCCCGCGCCATGCTTTGCAATTTCCGACGCGATCTTGTACCCCTCGAGTCCGTGCTGCAGTGTCTTGATCTTGAATCCAAAATCGTCGGCCAAATTCAGCAACATGAGCATTTCGTCGGCGCGATACGAGTGCGCGTGGACCAGGCGCTTGCCTTCCAACACTTCAACTAACGGCTCAAGCTCAAGATCACGACGCGGCGCGAGCACTCCCTTCTCGTTTTTCGCAACGCGCGCTTTGTAGTCGTCCCATGACGCCTTGTAGTCACGCGCTCGTGTGAACGCATCGCGCAAAACTTCTTCCTGACCCATGCGCGACGTGGGATAGCGCTTGGCGACCGCCGGTTGTCCCGGAATGTTTATCGAATTCTGGCTCTTGCGTGTGACATTTTCGCCGAGCGCGAACTTGATGCCCGGCGGTGCACCGGGAAACATCATCTCACTGACATCTTTGCCAAACTTGAGCTTCACTGTCGCGTTCTGACCACCAATGGTATTGGCCGAGCCGTGCAGAATGTTGATGGACGTGACACCACCGGCGAGTGCGCGATAGATGTTCACGGCCGTCGGATTCAGCACGTCGTCAATGCGTACCATCGACGTGACCGACAGGGACCCTTCGTTGATGGCGTCCGACATCATATGCGAATGCGGATCGATGATGCCCGGCATGACGAACTTGCCGGTGGCGTCGACAATCGTTGCGCCTGCTGGTACTGCAAGATTTTTTCCGATCTGCGCAATCTTTCCGTTCTGCAACAGAATGTCGGTGTTCTGCATCGTGCCCTTCGTCACCGTGAGCACGGTAGCGTTTTTAATCAAGGTAGCACCGACACCGCTTACGCTGGTGGTCGGCGCGGCGCTCGTCCGTTGTGCGCTGGCTGCTGGTGCGGGGATGTATGCGGCGGCCAACAAGGCAGCGGCGGAGATCTGGAATACGCGTTTCATAATCAACGGGCTGGCGGAGGTGTACGCGGACGACCAGCAGCGCCATCACGCGCGGGTCGAGTACCGGAGAAAATGCCGGGTGCATGACCGACAATTGTCAGACGACCGCGCACCGCGTTGCCTTCAAACGACCCAACAAAGGTGGCTTCTTCCGTGCCTTCCTTGATGGTGACAGCCGCCGAAAATCGAAACGTGCCATCGGCGCCAACAGAGCCGTTGTTGATCTCGGCCGAACCGAACATGCCTTGTATCGATCCCAACAAGCGAGTGCCTTCTTGTCGCGCGGAGAGCGTGACCGTGCGATCTGTTGCGTCGAGATTAACGCTCATCGTCCATGTGCCTGTCGCGACGTTCGCGTCTGCGTTATCAGCCGCGCCTGATTCGCCAGCGGTCGTCGCACGAACGGCGATGGGCTTGCCATCAATGAACAATTGCGTCACGCGACCCGTGCGATTGAACAGATCACCACGAGAAATCGTGAGGTTTGCAATTTTTCCAGTTTCGATCGTGCCCAAGCGATCGGCCACGCCTAAAATTTCGGCGGGCTGCACGGTCATCGCGCGCAGCGCCTGGTCTGCCGTGAGTCCGTTTTCCATCGCCCGTCGCACATTGGCCAAGACGTCGGTCCAATTGTTGGTGCCACCGGACTGCAACGCATAGCGCACGCCGGCCTGCGACAATTTACCCGGACCTTTCGGTGCTTCGACGCGCTCGCGCAGTACTCGAATGGGATCTGGATCCGCATCAGCTGATGGGGCGGACATCCGACGAGGAAAATTCGCTGACAGCAACACTGGTACGTTTTCCAGTTTGAGCCGCGCCGCGACGAGATATGCTTCGCTGCCACCAGCAATGATGGGCTTGAGTCCAAACTCCTTCGCTAAATCGAGCGCGCGTTCAATCTCGCGCTGCGACGAGGCGAACATCACCACTGGTTGCTTGCCAGCAATTGCACTTTGCAGCGCGTCGAGCGACGGATCGAAGTCGGGTCGCTTCATGCCACGTGGGCTTTTTGCATACGCCGCCTGTTCGTCGCGGTAGTGTTGTGCATCCAGCAGCTCTTGTCGCAACGCGGCAAACACACCCATCAGCGAATTTGGAAAGCCGCCGTTGCGGAGCGGCGTGAAGGCAATGTGTTGTGCTACGTTGGCGCGAATTATCATCGCATTGACGTCAGCACCTGCAAGATTGATGACCGCTGAAGTTCCCTGAAAAATCCCACTGCCTTGCACCGTCAATGCCGACGTATAGCCCGCACTTTGTGGACCGCTGAGCATCTCGGCATCCGGCTGTAACAGTTCGATTGCTGTCATCTCCGGTTGTAAACCAGGCGGATATGCCGAATTCGCCGCACCAACGCGAGTCCCTGTCGTCGTTGCGGCACCACGCCCGCCGCCGCCGGCACGCGCCGCAGCCGCAGCCGCACCACCGCTTGGCATACCGATGGAGCCAAACGCATCAATGAAACCTGGATACACCGTGAGGCCAGTGCCGTCGATGATGCGTGCATCACCAGGAATTGTGACCGTCGTCGCACCAACAGCCGCGATGAGTCCGTCACGCACGATGATCGTGCCCTTTTCTATGGTGGCCGATGACACCGGCACGATGCGTGCGTTCGTTATTGCATATGTCGCTGGCACAGCGCGCGGCGAAGACTGTGCGAACACTGGTGAGAGCAGTGGTGTAAAAACAGCAAGTCCAACTGCGCGGATCGCACGGTGAAGTTGGTGCGGCAAAGCCATGGGATTCTCCGAAAGACGCGGACCGACGCGCAGCAGAGCGCGTTGAGTAAAGACCGTACGAGTTTGGTAGTTGCGACGTTGTAACGGAAGGAGCGGCGACATCACGGGTTGCTTTGCTACTTCCATCACCGATCCACTCAGGGCATCCCGTGGCGCTTTCGACTCCGAAAATGGTGGTGGTCATTACCGGCGCGTCGAGCGGGCCAGGGCGTACTATTGCTCTCGAATTCGCCTTGAGCGGCGCGTCGCTGGCGTTGGGTTCGCGTCGCGAGTCGCCGTTGGACGGGCTGCGCGGGGAATGTGAAATGTTACAAGCCCGTACGCTGGCTCAGGTCACGGACGTCGCCGATCAGCAGTCAGTCTTCGCGCTGGCGAATGCAGCCCTGGCGCGATTTGGTCGAGTGGACATTTGGATTAACTACGCACCGCCGTCGTCGAATTTGAAAGACGGTACGCCTGCCGATCCATTTGTGAGCGGCGTGGACTTTGAAACGTCTGGTTATGAGCACGGCGCGGTCGCGGCGCTGGCATGTTTCAAAGCGTTGGGCAGTGGCGTGCTGGTCAACGTTGATTCGTTGCTTGGGGGAGCGCCGCCGGGATTGACGCAAGAATACGATATCGCGCGACGAAAAGTGAGCGCGGTCTTTGACGATATTGCGCGACGTGCCAACGATGTCGATGGCGTGGTCGTGAGTCGGATACAACCGAAGCGTGTACCCGTGCCGCCCGAAACGTTAGCGCCGCGTGTAGTCGCCTTGGCCTATGCGCAAGGACAACGGGGGTGGGTGGGTCGACTCAGTGCAGCGGCGGAGCGGTTGCGTTTCTCTGTGTGGAGTCGCACGCTTGCAGTCACTCGCCGTCCAATGTTGCGGTCGGAGCTGTCGGAATAGTACAGAAGCCGGAGCGCAGGCTATGTCGATCGAACGTGTGGAAGCCGAACGTGTGATCGAACGGGCGCTCGTGTCGCAATGGCATCCAATTGCCGCACCAGAGGCTAGTAGTTATGTCGCGCACGCGCATGAGGTGTATGCACTACTCGCCCGCGGTGCGAGTGATGCGCAGGTGGGACGTCATCTACACAAGGTCGAGCGCGAGCAGATGGGCCACGCGGATGCGGATGCGCGCGACTTGACGGAAGTTTTGAAAACGCTGCGCACGATTGAGCGGACGATGTAAGATGTGCCTCTGCCCGCTCTTGCGCGATTTACTCCATCGAGAATTCGCGCGCAAACGCGACCGCAAATGAAAATGTTTTTGCGCGACTGCGCGTCTCCATCATGTCCGCCACGCGCTCGAGTCGCGCCGGTACGGCCATAATTTTTTCCTGCGCTTTGCGACCGAGTTCGTTGAGCGAGTCGAGCTTGTCGATGGCCCAGAAGCGAATCAGCTCTTCGACAATCTTGAGATAGTCGCGCGGGCCATAAATACCAGCGCGTCGGATGACATCGGCCATCTCTCGAAAATGCGGCATGTTCAACCCCGGCATGTCAATCGACGGCATCACTTGCGCGGCCGAAATCAGCGCGCGATTGGGATCCCGCTTGAGCACCTTCTCGAAGATCGCGCGATAAAACACATAGTGTCGCGCTTCTTCTTTCGCGACGTTGGAAAGCACTTCGCCAATGAGTGGCTCGTATTCGCTGGCGAGTTTGCCGGTGTTGCTGTGGCTCACTTGCGTCGCACGTTCCTGCAATGACGTGTAGACAAAAATGCGATACGGATCCTTATCCCACGCCGGTTCGAATCCCGCGCGCAAGTATTCAAACTGCATGCGCTCCAGCACGGGATTGTCGAGGATGCGACTATCGTGCATGTAGTCATGCAGTACTGCACCGTGACGGTCTTCTTCGGCCGTCCATAGATTGGTCCATCGCGACCAAAACGAATCGCTGCCCAAGTACACGGCGAGCAGGCGATGGAAGTGCGGGAGTCCTTCTTCTGTCAGCAAATTGAGCGCGAGCGCAACGCGACCTGGCAAGCTGATGCCTTTCGCACGTTCGCGGAGGAGCGCGATGAACGCATCCGGATCGGTGTCCGGTGCGGGAGCCAGCAACTCGCTGGGAAACCACAAAATGCGCTTTGACTCATGCGCGACCATCAGTTCGTTGACATCAGGCTCGAGGTCGGCCAGCACTTCGACCTTGGCGAGCAAGTCTGCGTCGGGGATTTGCATTCCCGTGGGAGTTCGGAGCGAGTGAAGGGCCGCGTGGATGCAACAGGACACAGCGCGGCAGGGCGGATATTCCCGAAAGATAGCTTATCGGTCACCCGCACGCCTCGACCATGGTATTTTTCGTACATGGCAGATAAGCCGAACATCAAACCGAAGTACGATACGAAGCGTGCCTGGGCCGAAGCTCGCGCGCTCATCTGGGAACATCGACGCTCCGTTGGCATCGGGTTCGCGCTCATGCTGGTCAGTCGCGCGGCGGGGTTTGTGCTACCCTTTGCGCCGAAATATCTCATCGACGAGGTCGTAACGAAGGGGCGACATGAGTTGCTGGTGTGGATTGCGCTGGCCGGCGGTGTCGCCACACTCATCAATGCAGTTACGTCGTTTGCGCTCTCGCAGGTGGTCAGTGTTGCGGCACAGCAAGCGATTGCGGGATTGCGTGAGCAAGTCCAGGCGCATCTCGTGCGATTGCCCGTCCGCTTTTTCGATGGCACAAAAACTGGTGCGTTGGTGTCGCGCGTAATGAATGATCCGGAAGGCATTCGCAATCTGGTTGGGACAGGGCTCATTCAACTTGTTGGCGGCTTGGTAAGCGCGGTTGGCGCGATGGGCGTGCTGCTCTATCTCAACTGGCGCCTCACCACGGCAACGCTCGTCTTTCTGATGGTGTTCGGTGCAGGCATGGCCATCGCGTTTCGTCGCCTCCGACCGATTTTTCGTGAACGGAGTGTGATTACGGCTGAGGTAACGGGCCGTCTCGCGGAAACGATTGGTGGCATTCGCATCGTGAAAGTGTATACCGCCGAAAGTCGCGAACAGGCCGTCTTTGCGTCTGGTGTGCAAAAGTTATTCGTGAATGTTGCGCGCACCATCACGGGCACGTCGGCCACGAGTGCGTTGTCGGTCGCCGTGGTTGGCATGGTCAGCGTGTTGATGATCCTCATCGGTGGACGGGATGTGCTTGCCGGTAAAATGACCACGGGCGACCTGTTCACGTTTGCCCTGTTCATCGGTGTCGTGACTGTGCCGCTCGTGCAAATCGCGAACATTGGCACACAACTCACGGAAGCGTTCGCCGGCCTGGATCGCATTCGCGAATTGCGCGATATGCCCACGGAAGATCAGGAAGACGCACACAAGGCGCATGTGCCAATCATTCAAGGGCACGTCACGTTTGAAAACGTGGTGTTCGAATACGAGCCCGGCGTGCCAGTCCTCAAGGGATTGTCGTTTGACGCACCGGCCGGTACGACGACGGCGTTGGTCGGATCAAGCGGTTCTGGCAAAAGCACACTCATCTCGCTCGTGATGGCGTTTGCGCGTCCCACCGAAGGTCGCATCACGGTTGACGGCGCCGATCTCGATTCGCTCAAATTGCACGAGTATCGATCGCAATTAGGCGTCGTGATGCAAGACAATTTCCTGTTTGATGGTACCGTGAAGGACAACATAGCGTTCACTCGTCCACATGCCACGGATGACGAAGTGCGCGAGGTCGCCAAGATCGCGTACGTGGACGAATTCGTCTCTCGCTTTCCCGAAGGATACCAAACCATCGTAGGTGAGCGCGGTGTGAAATTGTCGGGTGGTCAGCGGCAGCGCGTCGCCATCGCGCGTGCCATTCTCGCCAACCCGCGCGTACTCATCCTCGACGAAGCAACATCGTCGCTGGACAGCGAAAGCGAGTATCAGATTCAGGAAGGACTGCGTCGCTTGCGCGCGGGTCGCACCACGTTTGTGATTGCGCATCGTCTCTCGACGATCACCAGCGCGGATCAAATTCTGGTGCTCGAAAACGGGTTGATCATGGAGCGCGGCAATCACGATCAGCTCATCGCGCTTAACGGCCGCTACCGCGAGCTGTATGATCGGCAGCACAAGATCGAACGCAATCGCTTCATCAATCCTGGTGAAGATTTTACCGGTACGACCGATGACGATGCACGCGTGGAAGCGCAGGGCGTCGCCGCACGCACGAGCTGATCGTTGTACCTTGCGCAGTCATGCACGCCTTGACACACGCGCCGTAGTTCGCACATCCGTCTCTTACGCTGGATCCAATTCTGACCGCCACACCGTCGTTCGCTTCATTGCAGCTGCACGCGAGTCTGCACCGCGGGCTCAAAGACCTCGGCTTCGCTCGTCCAACGCCAATCCAGAGCGAGGCGATTCCGCCCGCGCTTGAAGGACGCGACGTCTTGGCGTGTGCCATGACTGGGAGTGGGAAGACGTACGCGTTCCTACTGCCGATCATGCATCAGTTGCTCGACAAGCCACGCGGTTTTACACGCGCCCTGGTGATCACGCCCACGCGTGAATTAGCCGCGCAGATTTTGGAGAGTCTCAACGATGTGGCGATTCATACGCCGCTCACGGGCGCTGCCATTTTTGGCGGTGTCGGCATGGGACCGCAAGAGCACGCGTTTCGCACTGGTGTCGATGTGATGATCGCCACCCCGGGTCGGTTGCTGGATCATTTCCGCTCGCCCTATGCAAAGCTCGAGCAGTTAGAGTATCTCGTGCTCGACGAGGCGGATCGCATGCTCGACATGGGATTCTTGCCTGAGATCAAGAAAATCCTGCGCCATCTGCCGCAGCGTAAACGGCAGACGCTGTTTTTCAGCGCGACGATGCCGGCGCCGATTGCGGCACTCACCAAGGAGATGTTATCCAACCCGGTGACGCTCAATTTGCAGCGGAAAGCCGCGCCAGCGGTCGGTATCACGCAGGCGGTGTATCCGGTGTCGCAAGATTTGAAGAGTGGCCTCCTCATCGAATTGCTGAAGCGCGGCGACATGCCGCAGGCACTGGTGTTTACGCGCACGAAGCATCGCGCGAATCGGCTAGCATCGCAGCTCGTCACGCACGGCATCAAAGCTGAACGTATTCACGGCAATCGATCGCAGTCGCAGCGTACGCTTGCGTTGGCCGGCTTCAAGGACGGATCGTATCAAGTGCTGGTGGCCACAGATATTGCGGCGCGCGGTATCGACGTCGAATCACTTGGTCACGTTGTGAATTTCGACGTGCCGATGGCGGCCGAAGATTACATCCATCGCGTGGGTCGCACGGCACGCGCCGAAGCGACGGGCGAAGCATTTACGTTTGTGTCGCCGGAAGAAGAGGGCGATCTCAAGCAAATTGAACGTGCTATTGGTCGACAATTACCGCGCGTGACGGTGCCGGGCTTTGATTACGCGGCACGTCCGCAAGCAAAACTTGAAGTGCCGCTCGCTGAGCGCATCGCCGAAATCAAAAAGAAAAAGTCGGAAGACCGCGCGCGCGCGGCAGCCAAACTGCAGCGGCGTGGCGCAGCGCAGACAGCAGAGTCGGCACGCAAAGCAGCGCCTAAGCCAGCAGGGCCACCGCGTCGCGGTGGTCGCGGGCGTGGGCCGAGTGGCGGTGCAGGCGGCTCGGGCGGTGCAGGCGGTGGTGGTCGTGCCGGAGGCGCACCAACCTCGCGCGGCTAACCGCGCCACATGACCACCTCGGCGCGATATGCCATTCCTGGCGCGCGTCATCGCGCCGAGGTGGTCATTGATCGCAGTCGGTTTATGTGTACGGTGGCCGAGGCAACGAGTAGTGACGATGCGCAAGTCTCTGTGCGGGCAGTCAATAAGGAATTTCCCGACGCGACGCATCACTGTTGGGCGTACGTTATTGGTGCGCCTGGCGGCACGGATCGCGTGGGATTGAGTGACGACGGCGAACCGCACGGAACAGCCGGTCGTCCGATGCTCACGGTGCTGTTGCACAGCGGGGTTGGCGACATCGTCGCCGTGGTCACGCGCTGGTACGGTGGTACAAAACTGGGTACGGGCGGTCTTGTAAAGGCGTACAGTGGCGCGGTGCAATCCGCGTTGCGTGATATGCCGCGTACCATGCGCATCACATATGCGTTTCTCGACGTGCGGGTGTCGTATGCCAGCGTCAGCGCGCTGCAGCTCTTGTGGCCGCTGTACGAGGTGGAGGTGTTGGCCGATACATACGGCGCCGACGTTCGATTTTCGTTACGCTACCCCATCGCTGGTGACGCGGTGTTGCGTCAAGCGATTCGCGATGTGACGCGCGGGCAGGCAATGTTTGAAGACACGCATAAATGACACTGACGCCGGCCGACGGTTCAACTACGATAAACCCTCAATCGTCCCATCAGGACGCAATTTCATGCGCTCCGCCGCCGGTGATTTTGACAATCCTGGCATCGTCATGATGTCACCAGCCTTTGCAACGACAAATCCCGCACCAGCCGACCCGTACACTTCATTCACCGTAATGCGAAAACCGCGGGGCACACCGAGGCGCGACGGATCATCCGTGAGCGAGTACTGCGTTTTCGCCATGCACACCGGCGTGTCACTCAGCCCAATGGATTCCAGATAATCGATGGATCGTTGCGCCGCTGGCATGATGTCCACACCGTCAGCGCCGTACACGCGCATCGCAATCCGTTCGATCTTCTCGCGAATAGGTAGCG
>JAYTTR010000074.1:0-2805 GCA_043744935.1 Gemmatimonadaceae bacterium | reverse complement strand
TCAACTTGTCGCGGGTGCGCTTATGGCGGTCAGCAGCGTTGGTTGCCTCCGACGTCGCGTTCGTATCGACTGGTGGTGCATCGGTACCCGGTGCCGATGCGGGCGGCGGCAAGAGCAAGTCCAGCAGCCGCTCGTCGACTTTCTCGTTGGCGAGATCTTCGACTTCACTTTCCCGTTCAGTGCGCACCATGTCGATCGCGCTCTCGACTAAGTCACGGACCATCGATTCGACATCGCGTCCGACATAGCCGACTTCGGTAAACTTGGAGGCTTCCACTTTTGTAAATGGAGCGCCAGCCAACTTTGCGAGACGACGCGCGATTTCTGTTTTCCCAACGCCGGTTGGGCCAATCAGAATAATGTTGTTGGGGGAAATCTCGTTGCGGATCGACTCGGGCGCGCGTTGGCGGCGCCATCGATTCCGCAGCGCGATGGCGACCGACTTCTTTGCGTCGGCTTGCCCGACGATGTAGCGGTCAAGCTCTGCAACAATCTGTCGCGGGGTCAGATCAGCAAGCCGAGCGATTGCTTGTTCGGTGCGTGGAGTTGCCATTTGTAACGCTAACGCCGCGCGTGGTGTTGGCGAAGCGTCTGGCGCAATGCGGACGCGGCGCGGGCGCGAAACTCGAAGGCAATCGCATCGTAGGGGCCGGTGGGTTTCCACATGGCTGTCCTCGACTGGAGTTGGCAATGTCTGTTTCTCGCCTGCGCGCGCTCGCTTCTGCTTTCGTCATGCTCGGTCCACTCGCGATCAGCGCGCAAAACGCCGTGGGTCTGGAATATGAGATGCGCGGCACGGAGTCGTCACAAAAATCAACCGACCAGCGTCCGTCCACCTATCACGTGCAGGTGCTCAACGGGCAGAGTCGCATTAGTGCGTCGGCGGGGGGCGATGTGTTGCTTGTATCGGCCGACGGCGTGACGATGACGGTGTTGCGACCCGACAAGCAGACGTACACGACAATGAGCACTGATAAATTCGAGAACATCATTGGAAACGTGCTCGCGATGATGAAGGACGCGGCAAAGATTCTGCAATTGGAGTTGCGACAAGCGCTCATCACGCCACAACACATGGGGAGCGGTGGCACGCTACTCGGCTATCCGACCGAGCAGTCGCGGTTGACTTACGATTACACCATGCGCGTCGGCGCAATGGGTTTCACAACGGATACGAAGCAGCGGGTAGTGGTAGACTATTGGAGCACGACGGGTGTGGACTTGCCGCACAATCCGCTCGTGGAGCTCCTGGCCACTGCAAACAGCGCGCTCGCGCAGGCGGACGCGGATTTCCGCACGAAGTCGCGCGCCGCGCGGTCAGCACTCATGCGGGGAACGATCTTGCGTGTGCGCTCCACGAGTTACGACATGGATGAGGACAGCAAGAACAAGCGCGATAAGTCGCCCGACATTCACATGGTGGAAATCACGTCAGTCGCGAAAGCGAATCTTCGTCGCGATGCTTTCGTGATCCCTTCGTCCTATCGTTTGGACAAAGACGCATTTTCGGTACACTTGGGCAAGTAGCGGTCTAAGTTTGTCCGATGTCTCTTCCGTTGACCATAGTGGTGCTGTTGCAACTCGCCGCATCCTCGCCTTTTCTACCTGTGCGTTCGGCAGTCTCGGCGCCCGCTTCTCCATCAACGTATCACGCTCGCAACGGCGCCACTGATGTGCATATGCCCGCGCCGGACACGGCGACGGTCGTCATTGATGGCATATTGGATGAACCGGTTTGGCGTTCGGCGCAGCTACTGACCGGCTTTTCGCTGTATCAACCCGTTGACCAGCGCGCCGCGCCTGACTCGACTGAAGTATTGGTGTGGTATTCAACCACCGCGATCTATTTCGGTGTGCGAGCATTTGAGCCGCACGGCGTTGTGCGGGCCACCCTTGCCGATCGAGACCGGGTGAGCAACGATGACAACATCGAACTGCATCTCGATACGTTCGCGGAGCGACGACGTGCCTTTGTGTTTATCGTCAACCCGCTCGGTATTCAGGCGGACGGTACGAAGAGCGAAGGCGGTGGATTTATTCCGGGATCGAATGTGATGCCTGGACAGAACGATCTCAGTCCCGATTTTCAGTGGCAGTCGCGCGGGCATGTTACCGATTGGGGGTACGAAGTCGAAATTCGTATTCCGTTTAGTAGTCTTCGCTTTCCAGCGGCCGAGAAGCAGCGCTGGGGCGTGCAGTTCAGCCGAAAGGTGCAACACTCAGGTTATGAAGAAACGTGGACGCCAGTGAGGCGCGGCGCGGCCTCGTTCATCGCGCAGGAAGGGTGGCTGAGCGGCATGACTGGGCTCACCCATGGTGTTGACGTCACGCTCAACCCGGAACTCACCAACACCGTTGTGGGCGCGCCCTGTTGTGGTACGGCGCTCACGGGTTGGTCGTACGACAGCAAGCCTCGTTTGGGCGGAAATATTCGCGCAGGAGTTGGCAGCAATTTCGTGTTGAATGGCACGGTTCGTCCAGATTTTTCACAAGTCGAAGCCGATGCGACGCAAGTGGCGGCTGACCCACGTTTTGCGTTGTTCTACGCTGAACGACGACCGTTTTTCGTGGAAGGTTCGGATCAGTTCAACGTGCCCAATACGCTGGTATACACACGGCGCATTGTGCAACCGGATGCGGCGTTGAAGCTCACCGGGCGTCTCGGTCGTTCCAATATTTCGCTCTTGTCGGCGCTTGATGCGCCGCTGACAGGGAGCTCCGATGGTCGCGCGCTGGTTGACGTGCTACGCCTTACGCGTGACTTCAGTGAGCAATCGCAAACGGGCCTTGTATACAGCGAACGCG
>JAYTTR010000073.1:0-10981 GCA_043744935.1 Gemmatimonadaceae bacterium | reverse complement strand
AACCACAACCACAACCACAACCACAACCACAACCACAACCACAACCACAACCACAACCACAACCACAACCACAACCACAACCACAACCACAACATGTTGTGGCATCCGTGCGTTTCCGTGGCTTCTGTTTTTAGCCGCATTCTCTCAGATGCGTTGTACCGATATCGTCCCGTCGCGTCCTGGGCATGCGCAAACCTAAATTTCGGCATGCCAACATCCACACCAGGCGACGACTCGCTGCTTGCACTCTTCGAGGCAGACACCTCGCTTGCCGCGGCGCAGCCGATTCTTGCGCTCGTTGCGCAATACCTTGCCGCCACGCGAGACGGTGAGGGGCCCGTGTCCACCGCGCGTTCACCGCAGGAGGTCGCGGATCGTCTCGCTGGGCCGATGCCGCGCGCAGGCAAACCACTCGCCGAGGTTGCCGAGCGTATTTCGACGCTGTTGCTCGATGATGTCAACCGCCTGATGCATCCGATGGCCGTGGGACATCAAGTGTCCGCTCCGCTGCCCGCGACTATCTGGACCGAGTCACTCATTGCGGCGTTGAATCAATCGCTCGCCGTCCAAGAAATGTCTCCGAGTTTCCGACCCCTTGAGCGACAAGTCATCCGCTGGTGCACCGACTTGGTGGGGTGGGGCGAACATGCTGGTGGCACGATGACCTCAGGCGGCACCGAGGCAACGTTTACCGCGCTACTCGCGGCGCGTAGTCACTGTATCCCGGATGTGTGGACTAACGGGCTTGGTGCAGATCCACCCGTGCTGGTATGCGGTGAACATGCACACTACGCGGTTACGCGCGCGGCGGGCGAGATGGGACTTGGTCTATCGCGCGTGGAGGTCATTCCATCGCGCGAACATCGCATGGACGTGGACGCCCTCACTGAGCGATTGATCGCGCTGCAGGCAGCAGGTACGCAAGTGATGGCCGTCGTGGCTACGGCCGGATGTACCGCCACCGGAACGTTCGATGATATTGACCGCATTGCCGATGTGTGTGCGTCGCATGGCAATCCGTGGCTACACGTGGACGCCGCACATGGTGGTGCAGCCATGATCGCTCCCTCCCATCAATATCGCGTGCGAGGAATATCGCGTGCGCGATCAGTAGCGTGGGATCCGCACAAAACCTTGTTGCTCCCGTTGTCCGCTGGCTTGTTGCTGATGCGAGATGAACGCGACCTGCAAAGTGCGTTCGCACAGACCGCGCCGTATCTGTTCGCGCACGATAACAACGAGACGCGTCTCTGGGACTCCGGCACGCGCACGTTTCAATGCTCCCGTCGATCCGACGTCCTCAAGTTATGGGTGGCATTCGAGCGTTATGGCGCCGATCAATTGGCCGCGATGTATGAGCGACTCTGTGATACCGCGTCCGCGTTGTACATGCTGCTGCACACGAGAACTGATTTCGCGCCACTGCACGCGCCCGAGTCCAACATTCTCTGTTTCGCGTGGACACCAGCGGGTATTGCAGATGCTGATCGCGATGAAATCACCGATGCATTGCGCGCGCGCTACAATCGCAGCGGACGCGGATGGTTGACCGCAACCACACTCGACGGTCGACGGGTACTACGCGTGACGATCATGAACGTGCGTACAACGCCCGTGCACATGCGGCAACTTGTTGATGGACTCGCGGATGAAGGCGCAGCACTGCTCGCCGAGCGAAATTTCGCATCAATGTGATAAATAGTTTGCGCGATGCTGGACCGGAGCGCAGGATCAAGGAGCGCGCGATACCGTTCGTCCCATACACGCACGTCGGTCGCGCCTCATTCACTCCGGAGAACCCGATGTCCGCCGATATTCCCGCACCAACCGCCGAGCAATTCCTGGCCCTCACGAAGGGCGATGAAGCAGCACTCGCGACGGTGTACCGCGAACGCTATCCCGCGCTGATTGACATCGCAAAGGGATCACTCGGCGCCGATCTCACGCACTTTAGTGGTCGTGTGGTACAACAAGCGATGCTGTCAACGTGGGCCCGTCGCGCCACATTCGAAAATGCAATCGGAATGGTATCGTTCCTGTCGGAAGCCGTACGCGAAGAATCAACCCTGCAGAAGAAAAAGCACGCCTCGCTTCGACAGCGTGAGGGCGCGCCCGTCGCGCACAGTCACATTACCATTCCAACCGTTGATGAAGCCGTCGCTCAACTGCAAGCGACTATGCATGCACCTCCAGTGGATCATGAAGCAAGTCGTGCTGCCTCACGCGCAGCGCAAAAAGCGCATGCGGCAGAGCACGTGCAAAAAGTCGGAAAGACGGGCGGCTGGGTCGTTCCAACTGTGCTCGTAGTTGCCGTGGCCGGCGGATTGTTCGGCATTCTCAAGTACGCTAACATGAAAGGCGCTGATGAAGCTGTGGACAAAGCGTTGTCCGCCGACGATGCACGCGATATCTCTGCACGCCGCGGTCAGCGCGGCAACGTCACACTCGGCGACGATAGTAAAGCGAAACTCGGTTCAGATTCGCACGTGAAAGTCCCCGCAAAATTTGGCACGACAATGCGCACCGTTGCAGTGCAAGGAGCAGCCGAGTTCACCGTTGCGCCGGGCAACCCGATGCCATTCGAAGTACGTCACGGTACGACCAGTGTTACCGCGACGGGCACAAAGTTTTCCGTGCGCGCGTATCCAGAAGACAGCACCGTCGACGTCGGCGTAGATGAGGGTACTGTCACGGTTCACGTGAAGGGTGGGAAAGAAGATCGGAAACTGGCGGCCGGTGCGGCGTTGCATATTGCGAAAGACGGCACAATGTCGGACCTCACCGGCAACGCCAAAGAAGCTGCGTTGAGTTGGACTCGTGACTCGTTGGTATTTGTTGATGCGCCCGTCAGCGTTGTCGTATCAGAACTTGTCCGCTGGTTCGACTCAAAGTTGTCGCTCGGCGACCCGACGCTTGGCTCGCGAAAAGTGACGATGCGCACATCGCTTGCATCATCCGGCGACGCGTTGAAAGCCTTGGCCGCTGCAGCAAATCTGAGTGTGGGCTTTGACAAGGACGACAAAGTGGTACTACGCGATGCGGGCGTTGCACCCGCTGCCAAGGCGCCACCAAAGAAGAAGCGAAAGTAGAGTTCGTGATCTATGACACCTATCTACGCATGAGCATCGTGCATCGGCACAGATAGTGCACTGTCCTCTGCTTGAGCAGCCACATCAATCCATGTTTCTGCGAAAACTCGTTTTCCGAGGGAGTGCCTAGTGCGAAAACTCCATATTTTAGTGACGTCTCTTGGCTTCGCTGCGGTCTCGTCTGCTTCGGCGCAGGTGGTGTCCGTGGTCGCGCCGGTTGTTGGGAGCACAGTTGTCAACTTCGAGTCACTTGCCCTTGGCGCAGCGGCGGCGGGTGCGTTTAGCGGATTTGGAGTCACCGTGACTGGTGGATGCTTTCTCGCGAACAGTTTTGCTTCCGCAGGGTTTGGTGCGGGAAACACGAGACAAGCTGGCAACTTCCCGACTATCTTCACGTCCTGTGCAGCGGAAACCGTGAATCAGCCAGTGACACTCACGTTTGCCAGCACGCTGAATTATTTCGGCTTGGTTGGCGTATCAAACAGCAACACTGGTCCTGTTGGACCAGGGCACATTACGCTGACCAATGTACGTGGTGCAGTCACGGTGCTAACGACGGATTTCTTTAATGGAGCCAGTCCGGCGTTTGCCGGCTTCACCGATGCGCTTGGTTTTAACAGCGTCACGATTTCCGCTGACGCCAACGGTGTGTTTGGTGTTGACAACGTCAGTTTTCGCTCACCAAGTACGTCGGTGCCAGAGCCTTCAACGGTCGTACTCTTCGTTGCTGGACTCCTCGGAATTTGTATTATGGCACGCCGAAAGCACCTAACGTTCTGAACAGTTCGACGCGTGGTCGTCGCTTCACTGTGCGGCGACAACGCCACAAAAAACGCCCGCTGACATTGCGTCAGCGGGCGCTTTTGTGACGGAACTTACAACGCCTTTTTTACCGCTTCATTAATGTTTTGCGTTCCGCCAACTCCCGTATAAATCACCTTCCCGGCTTTATCGAGCACGACCACATAACTCGTTGCCGGCGCATCATACGCGCCCGATACTGCGCCCTTTCGGTCATAGACCATGATGCCTGGCATCGGCGTTGCTTTCTGCCACGCCTTCACACGATTGATCGACTGATTGATTGATACTGCAACAGTGATGAATTGTACTTTGCCCCTGTATTTTGTCGCGGCCGCTCGCATGGCGGGCTCAAGCTGTTTGCAGTTGCCACACCACGTCGCCCAGAATTCGAGCACAACAGGAGTTTTGCCGAGGTAGGATGCGAGGTCGACCGTCTTACCGTCTAACGTTTCAAGTGGACCACCAGGACCTTTCTCGCCGATTGCGATTCCGACGTCTTGTGCCGCAACAGAGCCGTGTGCGATGACCGGACGTGCGAGGGTGGCGCAGAATAGCGCAAAGAGGACGAGCCACAAACGGAACGACGCATTGGCGACACGAATAGCAGGCAGGGCAAAGCGCACGAAACACTCCGGGATCAGAAGTAGACCTGACCCATTTTGACAAGGTAGTACTCCGCCATGCCGATCATGACGAAGGCAAAGCCGCGTTTCACCCATACCATCCATGTACCGGCGCGCGGCAATCGCGTGACTGCGCCCGCTGACAGTCCAACGATCACCAGCAGCGTACACATGCCGAGCGAAAACGTGAACAGGTAAAGGAAACCGAGTGCTGCACTGCCGGTGGTGCTGACCCAAGTAAGAACCGCGGCCATGACGGGTGCGGAGCACGGTGCGGCAACTAAGCCCGATGCTGCGCCCATGATGAACGCTCCGGCAATGCGACCACCGGTGCCTGCGTTGGAGGCGCGTTGCAGAATGGACGATGGAACGCGAACGGGCAGGACGTCGAGCATCGAGAGCGCGGCCAGCATGAGCAAATTGGCCATGGCGAAAAATGCCCATGGATTGGCGCTGACTGTGCCGAACATCGTACCCGTGAGTCCGGCCAGAAGTCCCAGCCCGGCGTAGACCGAGGCGAGTCCGAGCACGTACGTGAGAGATAGCATGAGCGGTCGCCACCGCGAGGCGACGGCGGTGCCGGCACGTTCGGCCGCTGATTGTCCACCAACGATCGCTGCGGTAATGGGGATCATCGGGTAAACGCAGGGCGTCAGCGACGTCAGCACTCCCGCACCAAAGAGGAGCGGGAGTGCTGCGGCCGGATTGCCGGAGAGCTGGGAGGCGACGTCGGAGAGTTGCATCAGTACTGAAACATAGTGGAACCGTCGGCCGCGAAATACCAGAATCGAACCCGAACGTGCGACACCGGGGGTGTGTCGCCGAGGCAAGCGGTTCGTCGTCGGTGTTTCGCGGTCCGAACGTCCGCGCCCGCTAGATTGCACGCGAGAAACACCAAACCCTCTAGCACCAGCACTCGCATGGCACCGCAGTTCATTTACGTGATGAAGAAGTTGCGCAAGGTCGTTCCGGTCTCGCGCATCATTCTCGACGATATCTGGTTGTCGTTTTATCCTGGCGCCAAGATTGGCGTGCTCGGCGCAAACGGCGCGGGCAAGTCGTCGTTGTTGCGCATCATGGCGGGTGTGGACCAGGATTTTCAGGGCGAGGCGTGGGCCGCGCAGGGCACCAAGATTGGCTATCTGCCGCAGGAGCCGCAGCTCGACGCGACGCTTGATGTGCGCGGCAATGTGGAGCTCGCGGTGAAAGTGCAGCGCGATTTGCTCAACGAGTTCAATGATATCTCCATGAAGTTCGCCGAGCCGATGAGTGATGCGGCGATGGAGAAGTTGCTGGATCGACAGAGCAAAGTGCAGGAGCGCATTGATACGCTCGATTTGTGGAATCTCGACAACACGATCGAGATCGCGATGGACGCATTGCGTTTGCCGCCCGGTGACGCCGACGTCACAACATTGAGTGGTGGTGAGCGTCGTCGCGTGGCGCTATGTCGCGTGCTGCTCGAACAGCCCGACATGTTGCTGCTGGACGAACCCACCAATCACCTCGACGCAGAAAGTGTCGCGTGGTTGGAGCGCTTCTTGTCGGAGTTTGCAGGAACGGTGGTGGCAATTACCCACGATCGATATTTCCTCGACAATGTGGCGCAATGGATTCTCGAGTTGGACCGAGGCAAGGGTATTCCATGGGAAGGTAATTACTCCAGTTGGCTTGACCAGAAACGCACGCGGTTGCAGCAGGAAGAGAAAACAGAAAGTGCGCGTCAGCGCGCGTTGCAGCGTGAGTTGGAGTGGGTGCGTTTGGCACCGCGCGCACGTCAGGCGAAAAACAAGGCGCGTGTGCAGGCGTTTGAAGAGTTGGAGAGTGAAGAGAGCCAGGAGCGCGTCTCCACAAACGAAATTGTTATTCCCGTACCGCCGCGCCTGGGCAACGACGTGGTGATTGCGAAGAGCGTCTCCAAGGCGTACGGTGACAAGTTGCTGTATGACGATTTGTCGTTCGCATTACCGCGCGGTGGCATTGTTGGCGTGATTGGTCCAAACGGCGCTGGCAAGACGACGCTATTTCGGATGATTATTGGTACCGAGGCGCCGGATTCCGGTTCATTGAAAACCGGTGAGACGGTGCAACTGGGCTATGTCGATCAATCGCGCACGCTCGATCCAACGAAAAGTGCGTGGCAGGAAATTTCTGGTGGCGTGGAGCTCATTACGGTGGGTAAACGCGAGATGAATTCACGCGCGTATTTGAGTTCGTTCAATTTTCGCGGCAATGATCAGCAGAAGAAAGTTGGCGATTTAAGCGGTGGTGAGCGCAACCGATTGCATCTCGCGAAGACGTTGATGGCGGGGGCGAACGTGTTGTTGCTGGACGAGCCGACGAACGATCTGGACGTTGATACGTTGCGCGCGCTGGAAGTGGCCTTGCTGGATTTCGCCGGATGCGCGGTGGTGATCAGTCACGATCGCTGGTTTCTGGATCGAATTGCGACGCACATTCTGGCCTTTGAGGGTGAGTCGGAGGCGGTGTGGTACGAGGGGAATTACGGCGCCTATATCGAGGATTTGAAACGGCGTAAGGGTGCGGATGCGGATCAGCCGCATCGGATCAAGTACAAGCCGTTGGTGCGAAAGTAAGGACGGCGCGCGCCGCCGCAGGGTGACTGCTCTGCGGCCTAGCTGCGCTTCGCACAGAGGCGGCTCGCGGCCACCCTCGGCATCTCGGCTAGCCGGGCGCTTTTTTGTCAGACGATTTGTCAAATTGACTGCGGAATGTGGTTGACGCGTTGTCAGGCGCCGGCCACCTCGTTGACGCAGCCGACTCGGCTGACTGGCCGCCTGCGGACGTACAGGGTGTTGCGCCACAAAACAGGATCGTGTAAAGGTGCAAGTCTTCGATGCTGCTCAACCCGGCCGTTCGTCCTCACTCCCACGTTCGCGTTCAATTGCGGCTTCCTGCCTTTAGGTCTGGAGGAGGGTGATGCTTCAAGGACAGCAGGGACAACATGGGCGGCTCAGCAGGCTTGCGACGAGCAGCGCCTTTCTGGTGACATATGGCATCATGTTGTTCGCGATGACACATCAGATGTCGCCGGGTCCGCCTCCGGCAGATCGGGGCCCATTCGATTCGGCGCGCGATGCGCAGCAACTCGCGAATCTGGCCAACATGGCGTTGGGTGTTTTGGGATTCATGGCGCAGCTCGGTACGCTCGCGTTGGGTCGTCATCGGTGGGCGCTGCTGTCCGTCCCGGCCTGGGCCCTCGGCTCAGGTGTAGCGGGTTTGCTCGGTGTTCCGTTATGGCGTAGTGTGACAGCGGTGGTTCCACAGATCGTTGAGTATCCGTCCGTGATTTCTCTGCTGGCCGCCGGTGTCGTCGCTATCGCGATAATGGTGACGATGCTGTTTGAGCTGCTACGGCGACTGGCGTTGAATTCGCGTAGTCAACGGACTTCACAGACGTAACACACAACAGGGTGGGCGCGTAATCGTGGCGTCCGCCCTGTACAACCAGTTATGCGCGTGATTGTCTGAGCGGACTTTTGTTTGGACGCGGTGGCGATCACGCCGACGCATGCAGCACTGTTACGATGACGCGTAGAAGTGACATAGCGTGAATCTTAGTAGGCCACCGAGGCTAAGCTCTGTGAGTGTCCGAACTGGCAACACCTCTCGTCATGTGTCACCTTGTGCCTATGACACAGCATGCGCCACGTCGACACATCATTCGCATCACCGCGCTCCTGTACGCAGGGTACGCCGCACTGCTCGCGCTCGTGCCACGAACAGTTGCCGCCCAGGGGTCGAGTCGCGCACCGGCAGTTACTACCGCGAATAGCAAAGGCCGAGTGCTCACCGGTACCGTGGTCGACGTGATTGGGAAGCCAATGCAAGACTCTGAGGTGTACATCGCCGGGACCGACCGAAGTGTGCGCACCGATGCACGTGGTCGCTGGCAATTCGACGAACCACCAATTGGACCGCGGGTGCTCGTTGCTCGTCAAATCGGTTACGTCCCGTATGTTCGCGAACTGGAGATCGGAGGTAAATCGAATGACACTGTGTCGTTGCTGCTGCGACGATATCCGCGGACGCTGTCTGCCGTTCAAGTGACGGCGCGCGCGAATTCAGCGGTCAGTGCTGCGCAGATCACCGCCGAACGGCTCATGCAATTGCGTGTCGGATCTGGTCGACTGTACACGCGAGATGAAATTCTCGAGCAGCAACCTTACTCCGTTGCCGAATTGATTGCTGGTGTTGTGGGGATCACCGTTGCGCGCGGGCAGGGCGAAATCGTAGTCACGTCCAAGCGCGCTGGGTCAGGCTCGGTCGGTGATGGGCAGCCATGTCAGTTGCAATTTTTTCTCGACGGCACGCCGATCGACAACGCAGGAGTTGCCACACTGAGTCCACGCGATTTCAGAAGCGTCGAAGTGTATCCGCAAACTGTGGTGTTGACGGGACTCGCCATACGGTCAGACAAGTGTGGAGCAATCGTGATCAATTCTTTGCGACGATAACGCTCCGCGTTCAACGTTTTGCACGTACGACGGGATAATCACTGCGCAAATTTATCTCAGTAAAAAGTCGAAATTATATTGGGACGAAACAATAGGAACTATTTGTCCAAGTGCGGTTGCGTGAGTGGCAATCGACGATAGCTTGGCGCAGTAGAGCGTACTCATGTGCTGCGTTCCAAACCCCTCCCCGCCCCGGCGTTTGCATGAAAATTCGACGTACGATTACAGGGTCGCTGCTGCGATCCGCTCTGTGCATGCTCTCAAGTACCGTTGCCTTCCTTGCTTTTGTATCGCCACTTCAAGGCCAGGGCGCCACCGTCGCCCCGTCGGGTCGTCGTGCGCGCATCACGGGAATGGTCATCGAAGCAGTGAGCAAACAGCCGCTCGCATCGGCTAACGTTTTCATCCTCGGCACGCCGATTACGGCGACGACAGGTCCGGATGGTCGCTTTGCGATCCCCAGCGCACCGGTCGGCATCTATACAATCGAAGTCAAGCGTTTGGGCTATGGCGCGGCGCGTACAGAAAACGTGCGCCTGATTGCCGACAGTGTCAGCGTGCTCAATTTCCAATTGCGAACAAGCGCATTGCGCCTGGACCAAGTCACGGTGTCGGGTACCATCGACGCAACATCAGTCGCCAAGTCGACGATCACCGTCGACAAGCTCACTGCTGAAGATTTACCAGTGCCGCCAACATCATCTGCGGCCGGAGCCATTGCTGGTAAAGTGGCTGGTGTCGCGATTACGCGGCCGAGCGGCAAGCCTGGATCGGGCGTGAACATTGTGTTGCGAACGCCGATCTCGGGCATCACCTCGGGCGGCGCGGTGCCCAGCCCACTGTTCGTTGTGGACGGTATTTTCTTGAACGAATCACAGTCAGTTACTACGCAGGATATCGAAGCGCTGGACATCGCGAGCATCGAGGTGATCAAAGGTGCGGCGGCGGCAAGCTTGTACGGGTCGCGCGCTGCAGCGGGCGTTATTTCGATCATCACCAATCGGGGTAAGGGGCTCGCGCTGGGGTCGACGCAATTCTCTCTCCGCGCAGAAGCGGGACAGGATCAGTTCCAAACCACGTTGAACAAGAATCAACATCATCAATTCATGCAGGACGCAACTGGTAATTGGCTCGACGCTGCCGGACTGATTGTGCCGCGTGCACAACGTGCCGTCAAACCGCTGGGAATCATGGACGCGCCGTACACGTCGCCAACGTACAACAGCGCGGCCTTGTTTTTCCAACCGGGCACGTACAACACGCAGACCGCGACAGTGCAGGGCAACAGCGCGAGCACGAATTACAACCTTGCATATTCCCGCACGATCAATCCGGGCGTGCTGGAAAACAACGAAGGATACAAGCGACAGTCCATTCGAGTGAACGTCGATACGCGGCTCAATGAAAAGCTCAGCATCGGCATCTCGGCCAATCATTCGCGCGGCAACGATGACGCGTCGGCACCGTCGTTCAACGACTTCTATCGCATCGACACCGACGTCAATCTGAAGCAGAAGGCACCGTTTCCGCTGTTCGGATTTCCGTATGTCATCGTTCCAGATTCTGTCACGCTGTACGCCAATCCTCTCTACACGCAATTTATCGGTGACAACGTCATCAAGCGCGCACGGACGCTGTTCAATGTGAACGGAGTGTATCGCCCAATCTCCTGGCTCTCGCTCTCCGGCGACGCCTCATACGATCGCGGCGATATTCGTCAGAGCATTTATACCGCACGGGGCACGCCGCTGGTGTCGGCGGCCGGCGGTATTAGTCCGAGCACTGGTAGCCTCGCACAACTAAGCGCCGTCACCGATGGCTTTACCATGACGGGTACGGCGTCGATGACGAAAGGATTTGGTGGCCTCACGGTCCGACTTTCAGAACGCGGAGAAGCGCGCCGTGAGAGCAACGATAGCGTTCGTGCGATGGGAACGGACTTCGCGACAGAAGGGCTCAAATCGTTGACGCAAGCGCGCACGAAAAC